>DASXNP010000152.1:0-2140 GCA_036494985.1 Binataceae bacterium (SeqCode) | reverse complement strand
AAAGGCCGACCATAGCCCTGTGTCGGGCGGACGCGAAGGGTGATGCGCGGAAGGCCTGAGACCGGTTCAATAATCCGGAACAGCTGGGGCGGTCTGAACACACGACCGAACTGCTGAAAGCGCGGCGCAAAATCGGTGATGCGCACCGCGCCGCCGTGGCTATCGGTCAGCAGCGTCGACACCACGGCCGTATTACGCAGGTATTCCGATTGAACGTCCGCAATGTCGTCGAGAACGACGTCTGCGAATCCTTTCTCTTCATCGCCCGACAGCAGCCGACAAAAAATCGGATCGCCGTCGAATCGCGGAAAGCACCACCACACCAGCCGCGAGGCCGGATCGACAAGCGCGGCCGTGCGGCCGTTGCCGATAACGGCGAGGTCGAGACCATAGTCTCTCACGGACAAGCTTTCTCTTCTTCCTGAGCGATGCGTTCAAGCCAGGCCCGTACGCTGTCCGGTGTGTCGAAGTAGCTCGTCACGCCCGGAACCTTACGTCCCACCGAAATGGCGAGACCGTCGAGCTCGGGCATGATCTCGAAGACACACTCGTCGGTCGTATCGTCACCGATGAAAATTGGATGGCGGCCGGCGAATGGAGGATGAGACATCAGCAAGCGGACTCCTGTGGCCTTGTTGAACCCGGCGGGCTTGATTTCGACGACCAACTTGCCGGGAAGGATTTCGATCGAATCCGCCGGGAACTGCGCACAGATCCTCGCGACTTCGGCTCGGATCAATTCCTCCTTTTGCGGTGCCAAGCGATAATGCAGCGCGAGCGAATAACCCTTGTCCTCCACCAGAATGCCGGGTCCTGCTTCGCCGATGGCGGCGAGCCTTCGTTTGAGAGCTGGATCGAGCGAAGCGGGCTCTGTGTCGCTGCGGCTCGGCTTGCCAAGCAGTCGAAGCTCAGCCCCGTGGCCGCCCACCGCCGTCAATTGCAGGGGCGCAAAGATCATGTCGAGGTCGCTGACCGAGCGGCCGCTGACAAGCGCGACGGCGCCGTCGGTGCGTTCGAGCAGCTGAGAAAGAACACGCCGCAGTGAGGGCGGAATCCAAATCTCTCGCGGGGTCGGCGCAAGATCGACGATCGTGCCATCGACATCCAGCAGAATAGCGCATTCCTGCAGATTGGGCACAACGGAAGGTGCGACAATGTCCATACTTCACCTCGTCAGAATCGTCTCACCGCTGGATTTTCAGCGCCTTCGTCTATCGGTGTCTTCTAATCTATGAGAGCGAGGGGCCGTGCGACCGCCTCCAGAGACTTGCCCTCGGCGGCGATGCCCCAGCGCGATTGAACGATGGCGCCGACGATCATCAACGCAGCGCCAAGGAGGTAACCTGCAAAAACACTGCTACGCGATCCGGTATCGATGAGCAACCCGAACAGCAACGGACCAGCAACCCCACCGACGCCGGTACCAATCGCATAGAAGAAGGCGATCGCAAGGGCGCGAATTTCAATCGGGAAGGTCTCGCTCACGGTCAGATAGGCCGAGCTTGCGGCGGCGGAGGCGAAGAAAAAGACCGTCATCCAGGCTATTGTCTGCCCCTCAGCCGAGATCATGCCCAGGCTGAAGAGATAACCCGTCGCCGCGAGCAGCAACCCGGAGAGGGCGTAGGTCAGGGCGATCATTATTTTGCGTCCGATCGTATCGAAAAGTCGGCCTAGCAGAATAGGGCCGAGGAAATTCCCGGCCGCGAAAGGCAAAATGTACCAGCCGACATGGTCAACCGGTACCCCGTAGAAGTCCGTTAAGATCAGGGCATATGTGAAAAAAATCGCATTGTAGAAAAAGGCTTGCGCGGTCATCAGCGTCAACCCTACGAGCGTACGCTCGCGATACGTTCGGAACAAGGCACGCGCGACCTCCCGCAACGGTGTCGAGTGTCTTGCGCGCAACCGGACTGGCAGGCTCTCGGTCGAATCGAGCGCGTTACCATGGCTACGGACCGTGTCCTCGATCTGCGCGACGATGACCTCGGCCTGTTGCAGGCGTCCGCGCATCACCAGCCATCGCGGACTCTCCGGAATCCAAAGCCGCATGAAAAATATCACAATCCCGAGGCTGGACCCGATCAAGAAAGCCAGGCGCCAGCCGATGTCCTGATCAATCAATGCCGGATCGAGGAGTACG
>DASXNP010000151.1:0-3085 GCA_036494985.1 Binataceae bacterium (SeqCode) | reverse complement strand
GCGGTGTTTGGGCTTGCGACGCTCATTCCAACTTTAGCCGGTGGTGACGATCAGACTTCTTCCACGTCGACCATCTCGAAGAGTCCGCCAGCTGATTCCTCGACTCTACCGGCTCCCGGAGGCCAAACCCCACCCTCGCAGGCGTCTCTGAGAATGGGCACCAAGACGGTCGGCCCAGGCGCCGAACCGGTGAGTCTGGTAACCAAGCCGGTGGCCAATCTCAAGAAGAAGATAGCTGCCGAGTCTCAGATGCTCTTTGACGCTCAGTTCAAACTGGCAACCGACAGCTTTCCCGAGTTTTGTTCCGACTGGCAGCGAAAACTCCATACGCGGGAGGTCGACAACCGCAATCATTTGGCCTGGAAGGACCTCAACGGCTGGAAGTCCGCAAGCTACACCGGCTACAGCAACATCGTCACCTGCCAATGCAAGCAGTCAACGCACGGTATTCCGATTGGCAAGCTCAGCTACAGTGAATTCACCTACAGCGTCGTGGGCCACGATGTGTCCGAAGCCTCCCACGCAACGCCGAAGCAGACTTCCATTACGGTCACGACCGAGATTTTCCGTTGGGACAAAAGCCATTGGGTCTACTAGCTCGGCGCTCTAGTTCGGAATCACGCTGACTTATTCTGAAGTGCCCGCTTCGGCCACCGGCGGAGGGTTGGGGGATGATTTTGGCCGAGGGCGGGCGGAGACTTTCGCGCGATCAAAGTCCACCGCGAGGGTGCGCCGCGGGGCGCGTTAGCCGGCGCATAAGCGCCGCGCGCTTTGGTTCCAGGCGGCGGGCTGGCGCTATCGAATGTTACAGTTGCGTGCCGCGCATACGCAGCGCGTTCGCGATCACGCAAACCGAGCTCAGGCTCATCGCGACGCTCGCAATCATCGGATTGAGCAGCAGTCCGAAAGGCGCATAGAGCACCCCCGCCGCAATCGGGACCCCAAGCAGATTGTAGAAAAACGCAAAAAAGAGATTCTGGCGAATGTTGCGCATCGTCGCGGCGCTCAGCCGGCGCGCCTTGGCGATGACGCGTAAATCCCCCTTGACCAAAGTCACGCCCGCACTTTCCATTGCCACATCCGTTCCCGTCCCCATCGCGATTCCCACCTGCGCTTGCGCGAGCGCGGGTGCATCGTTGATTCCGTCACCCGCCATCGCGACGATGCGGCCTTGCGATTGGAGTCGCCTCACCACCGCCGCCTTCTCTTCGGGCATCACCTCGGCTTCGACCTCATCTATGCCAACCGCGCGAGCAACCGACTCGGCCGTGGCGCGGTGGTCGCCGGTAAGCATCACGACCCGCATCCCGGCCGAGCGCAGAATCTTAACCGCCTCGCGGCTCGACGGCTTGATCGGATCGGCTACGCCCAGCATTCCGGCCAATATCGTATCGACCACGACGAACATCACGGTTTGACCTTCAGCGCGCATCGAAGCGGCTTGCGCGATCATCTCGCTTGACTCGCTGGCCGCTTCCGCAAGGACTCGTCGATCTCCGAGCACGACGCGGCGGCCTTCGATGATGCCGCAAACACCTGTGCCGGTCAGCGACCTGAACTCGCTGACCGGCACGAGCGCGATCTTCCGTTCGATCGCGCCCCCAACAATCGCCGCGGCCAGCGGGTGCTCACTGCCGCGTTCCACGCTCGCCGCCAATCGCAGCAGCTCGCTTTGGTTCCACCCCTTGGCCTCGCTGATCGAGGCGAGGCGGGGCTTTCCCTCCGTGATCGTGCCGGTTTTGTCCACCACCAGCGTGTCGACGCGAGCGAGAGTTTCAAGCGCGGCAGCGTCCTTGATCAGGACTCCCGCGGCGGCCCCGCGTCCGGTGGCGACCATCACGGACATTGGCGTCGCCAGTCCGAGCGCGCATGGACAGGCGATTATCAGGACCGCGATCGTGTTGACCAGCGCGAAGGCCATCCGCGGTTGTGGCCCGAAGACGCTCCAGACGAAGAACGTGATAACGGCAGCACCGAACACAGCGGGAACGAAATAGGAAGCGACCAGATCGGCCAGGCGCTGAATCGGCGCGCGGCTGCGCTGCGCGGCGCTGACCATCGCCACGATTCGGGCGAGCAGCGTCTGCGCGCCCACCCGCTCGGCGCGCATGAGAAAGCTGCCGGTGCCATTGACCGTCGCGCCGACCACGTGGCCGCCCGGGCGCTTCTCGGCTGGATTCGGCTCGCCCGTCACCATCGATTCATCGATCGAGCTCCCGCCCTCGATCACGGTTCCATCGACCGGAACCTTTTCGCCCGGCCGCACGCGAAGCGTATCGCCGAGTTTTACTCGGTTAAGCGGCACGTCGAGCTCGCTTTCGCCGCGAATGACTCGGGCGGTCCTCGGAGCCAGTCCAACCAGGGCTTTGATTGCGCCGCTGGTCCGGCTGCGCGCGCGGAGTTCAAGCACCTGGCCCAACAGAACCAAAGCGGTGATCACGGCGGCGGCTTCGAAATAAAGGTCGACTGCGCCACCGCGGCCGCGAAATGAATTCGGAAAAATCTCGGGAAAAAACAGCGCGACAACGCTGAAAAGATACGCCACCCCCACCCCGGTGGCGATCAGCGAGAACATGTTGAGGCTGCGATTAAAGAACGAGGACCAGCCACGCGTCAGCAGCGGCCATCCGCACCCAATCACCACCGGCGTCGCAAGCGCGAACTGCAACTCGGCCAGGGCCCGCGCGGAGAGCCACTGCGAAAGCATTTCATGCGGCGCCATCTCGGCCATCGACAACAGCATCACCGGCAGCGCGAGCCCGGCCGCCACCCAGAAGCGCCGCGTCATGTCCCGCAGTTCGGGACTTGCTTCATCGATCGCGGCGACGGTTGTCGGCTCCAAAGCCATGCCGCAAATCGGGCAAACACCCGGCGCGTCGCGAATGATCTCCGGATGCATCGGGCACCGATATTCCACACGCGAAGCTTCCACCGGCGCCAGGGCGGGTTCGAGCGCCATGGCGCATATTGGACATCGCCCCGGAGATGGCCGAGAAACCGCGGGATGCATCGGACAGACGTAATCGACGCGACGATTTACCCCCAGCGGCGGACCGCTGGCGGCTCCCGCCGCCGAGGTTTCCTG
>DASXNP010000150.1:0-3844 GCA_036494985.1 Binataceae bacterium (SeqCode) | reverse complement strand
GTAGATGGCGCTCGAGGGAGCCGAGAGCACTTTCCTTTTGCTGGCCGAAGCAGAGCCCGAAATCTCTACCTTCGCGAACATCCCTGGTTTTAGTCGCCGGTCTTCGTTTGACACCACGATCCGGGCCTGTGCGGTCCGGGTTTGGGGGTCGAGAACCTCCGAGATGTATTCGACCCGGCCGGTAAAGGTCTTGTCGGGCAGCGCGTCGACCCCCACCTGCACCTCCTGTCCTACCGCGACGGCCGGAAGGTCGTGCTCGTAGATGCTCGCGAGCACCCACACCTCAGACAGGTTCATCACGGTCATGACGTCGACGTTGCGGTCTACTAGGTCGCCGATGATCAGTTTGCGCTCGACCAGAGTGCCGGCGATCGGCGACGTCAGCGCAAACTCGGCGAGCGGATGCGCGTCAGTCCAAGTAATCTTGTCGATGTCGGTGTTCGCAATGAGCTGACGAAGGGTTTCGCGCGAAGCTCGGTATTGGGCCATCGCAGTCGCCTGCGAAGCGCGCGCGTCGAGGACATCCTTCATCGGGGTGATTTTCTGCTGGAGGAGTTGTTCCTCGCGATTGAGATTTTGGGTGGCAATTTCCAGGAGCGACTTGGCTTTGAGAAAATCGGCCTTGGCCTGGCCGACCTCGCTGGTGGTGAGAATCGCCAGAGGCTCCCCGGGTGTGACCTGCTGCCCGGGATCGGCGATGAGCTTGACCACTCGTGCGACGATCGGAGAGGCGATCTTCGCTACTTCGCGATCATCGGGCTGAACCACAGCGGTGGCGGCGACGATCTCCCCGATCGGAGCTCGTTGGACAGTGACCAGCTTGATGCCACGCTCGGTGGCCGATCCCGACGCCAGAGTGAGTAGGCGATCCGAGGATTTTGACCAGCCGGGCGACTTTGTAGCCGACGGTCTGGCGGCGCTGGAAAGCGGCAGGGCGGGCCGGAGGTTCCAGCGCAAGGCCATCGTAACGGCCGCCGTGGTCAGACCAACCCCCATGGCGATGTAGAGGCTTGGCCGAGTCACCGCACCGCACCGCTTTTCGATTCGAGCGGTACGCCGGTGGCGAGTTCGAGTGCGGCCTGAGCTTGAAGCATCCCGAAGTAGGCGTCGAAGTAAGTCATCTGGGCTTCGAATGACTGACGCAGAGCTACCGAGAGTAGAAGGAGGTCGATCTTGCCCGCGGCGAAAGCACCGTTGAGCAAGTCGAAACTCTCGCGCGCTGGAGCCACGACCTGAGCTCGATAGATCTCCAGCCCGTCGCGCGCCGCGAGGTAGCGGTAGTAGGCGTCGCGGACCTGCTGATCAACGTCGAGCGCGGCTCCTAAGAGCCGATCTTCGGCTTGCGCACGCTGCCCCGCGAGCGCGGTGGCTTCGGCCTGTCGGCGGTTGAAAATTGGTATGGAAAACCCCAAAGACGCGCCCAGCAGCTGATTGGTGTTGGACTCCTTGGCGGCGAACACGCCGAAGGTTGGGTTGGGCAATGCCAGCCGGCGGTTGAGCACGCTTTCGCTTTGAATGCGCGCGACTTCGAGTTGACGTGCGCGTAGATCGGGCCTGCCGGCTCGCGCCACCGAGAGCAGAGAGTCCAGATCGATGGGCTCAAGCGTAGTGGCGTAGTCGCCGGCCGGTTCTGGTTCGGGACCTGCCCGGCCCGCCAGCAAGCGTCCGAGACTCGACCGCTCGATGCGATAGCGCTCTCTGCCCTCAACCAGGTCGCGACGGGTTTGGCCGAGGCGGACCTGCGCGAGATTGGATTCGATCTCGCTGATCTTGCCTGCCTTGAGCCGCGCTTGCGCGGCTGCGTTGAGCGATCGATCAAGCGCCTCGAGCCGCTCGACTAAGCGAACCTTGTCGCGCTCGAGCATCGTCTCGAAGAACGTCAATCGGACCGCCGCAGTCAGAAGCCGCCGCTCATCGCGAATGTCCTCCCGGGTGCGCTGGTAAAGCAGACCTGCACTCCTGCGGCGCGCCGCCTTCTGGCCGAAAACTTCGAGCTCTTGCGTAAGTTCACCGCGCCAGTCATTCGAGTTGGATCGACCTCGACGCGCGCGATAATTGTAGGCGTTGTCGAAAAAGGGATTGAACTGGCTGAAGTAGTCGGCGCGGATGATTTCGGCGCCGGCGATTGTGAGTTCGCGGGCCACGGCGGAGAGCTCCGGATTGTTCTGGAGAGCCAGAGCGACCGCCTCTTCGATGGATACTTGGGCCGAACTTGCACCAGCCGGGAAGATCGTGATCAACCAGAGCGCGATTGAACCGATGGCTGCGGCGAGCAAGACTCGGCTTGGGTCGCGCTGGTTAAGATTCGGTTTCTCCGCGGTGGGAAAGTCTAGGGCAACCCCTAAATGAAGCTTAAACCGGGTGGTGTGCGACTTGTTCACTATCAAAGGCTCGAAAGCTGAGTGACTTTCCAAGGTGGCGAGCCTGGTTTAGGCGGGCCGCGATCTAAAGTTGAATATTCTCCAAGCAGGCGTCGAGGCGGGCATTACCGCCCCATGCTTCGAAACGCGGCTTGACTTCGGCGGCGACGCGCTCGGACGTCACTGGGTAGGCGACGCGGTTGAAGTCCCCCGGGAAGATGAGAACAAGGGATTGCGGTCCCCGGAAACGCGTGACCTCGTCTTTGTAGTTCCTAGGTTGTTCTCCGGCCGGCAAACCGTTCAGTATTCGGTTCATTTCAACGGATGCTTCGCCGAGTTCGTCCTCCGGTCCGGTGTCGCCGACGATGCCATAGGCGACCCGCGCGGGCTGTCCGAGGGTCCTGACGACCACGAAATTTCTCGTAAGTGCCTGCTTGGTCTGGAACTCTGAGCGGCCGGGTAGAACCAGGGCTGGTATGGTTAAGGCGTCGAGCCATTTGGATTGATCGCAATCTCCGACCTGCCTCCAGCGGTCGGCGACGGCGACGTCGGCGGTCATCGAAACGAGAAAATTGTCGGCCCCGACACACGGCTTGCCGGTCCTTTCGTCTTTCTCGATGACGTTCTTGAGCAGCACCTGCCAGGTCCTTGCGCGCGGTTGCCAATCATTTCTCGCCAGCTCTTCGAATTCCGCGATCGTGCGCCGTTTGTGCATCGCGTTGAGAATATTGTTTATGGCGGCGTTCTTCGCGCGCGGGTCGTCGACCTGGTAGGAAATTCGGGTGCCGTCGGTATTGAGCTTGAGATCGGAAATGAAGACCAGAGGCTTGGCGCCTCTAAGCGACGGACCGGCACGGCCCTCGTACCCGTTTACGCTTCGCGATCCGCCCTGGTCCGGGCGCACGAAAGAAACTCGTAGATCACAGAGCTCCGCCGATCGCCCGGCAATCGGAGCAGCACCCAGGGCGACTGCGAGCAAGGCGGCAAAAATCGAGGGCGGCCGTCTGTGCATTTGCTCTCCCAAGAGCAATAAGTAGACCCACGCTTCATTGCATCCACACGTGATCCATGGGCGAGAAAGATCGTCCGCGCCGTCTCGACACCGCGGCCTCACCAGCGCTGCATGAGCGAGTGGCCACCTGCGGTCGAAGCGAGGGTTTTCTGCGCTCTTTGCGTGGGAACAATCATTCGGGCGACACCGTGTCCCACCGCCCGGCGCCAGTTTGGTAACTGACGCCGGGCAACTCTAAGACGAGATCTTTTGCGCAAACGGGGAAATATGCCTCAGGGTGTGGCAAAATCGCCACACGCCAATACCACGATGTTCGAAACCGAACCTGTCATCTTTCGCGCAAAGGAGCAGCGAGAGCTCTAAGCTGCTTGCGCGAACGGCAGAGTTACAGTTGACATAGGTTGTTCGTAGAATTGCCGAAGGGTTTCAACGTGTCCGCCACCAACCTCTCGGCAACCTCCAGCCCATCGTA
>DASXNP010000149.1:0-4454 GCA_036494985.1 Binataceae bacterium (SeqCode) | reverse complement strand
GCCCGCTCCGATCCGTCCTCGCAGGCTCGGCCTCGCCGTTAGCCGATCGCACCATCGCCCGGCCGTCCAATGCGCAAACGCCGGTCGCACTGACCGACACCGGGTTGATATCCAATTCGGTAATCGCGGGCTGTTCAACTGCGAGTTGCGAAAGCGCCACGAGAAGCTCCCCAAGAGCGTTGAGATCGGCGGGTGGTTGCCCGCGCGATCCCTTGATCAGGGCGGCCCCCTTAAGCTCGCCAATCATGGCCAGGGCCTCCGGACGATCAACCGGGGCGAGCCTAAGCACCGTGTCTTTTAGAATTTCCGCGTAGATGCCGCCAAACCCGACCATCACGAGCGGTCCGAAATTCCGCTCGCGGATGATCCCTGCGATCATCTCCGTTCCGCCCGCGATCATCTTCTGGACGGTGACCCCGCCGAAGCGAGCTCGGGGCACCCTGCGGGCGAGATTTGCCTTGATTTCCTCGAAAGCGCTTCGCACCTCCGGCTCGGAGGCTAGACTCAGGGCTACCCCGCCGACCTCGCTTTTGTGGGTAACCTCGGCAGAGGCGACCTTGAGAACCACCGGAAATCCGAGTTCAGCCGCGACCTGGACGGCTGCGTCGGCATCGGCGGCAATCGCCGGCATCGAGGTGGAGATACCCGCCGCTTCGAGGATCTGCTTGGTTTCGAACTCGGAGAGTTCCGGGCGGTTCTCAGACTGTGCGCGTTCGATGATTGTTTGGACGGATTTAGAGTTCACGCCGATGGATTTAGCAGACCGGGAACGGAATTTGAACCGAACCTTAGGCGCGCGCTTGAGGCCTTGGACGCGAATCCCACGCCAGTGGCAATATACTCGGGCTCGATTGGAAGCGGTTTTTTAGCAGCCAATGGCGACGCTCGCTAGACCCAAGGCGTTCGTGACGCGGCGCATTTTCAACGGCGCATTGTTGAAGCTTTCGCAGCGGCTCGAAATCGACTTGTGGGAGGGCAAATTGCCGCCGCCCTATCCCGCGCTGGCGGCGCGCGCCGCCAGCGCCGACGCTTTGCTTACCATGGTCACGGACAGAATCGATGCGCCCTTGCTGGCGTCGGCGCTTCGCTTGCGGGTCGTCAGTCAAGTCGCGGTGGGGGTGGATAATATCGACCTCGCCGAGTGTTCCAGGAAAGGAATCGCCGTCGGACACACACCGGGGGTGCTGACCGAAACCACCGCCGATCTCGCCTTTGCGCTGCTGGCGGCAACGGCGCGTCGGATCACCGAAGCCGATCGATACGTACGCGAAGGAAAATGGCGGACGTGGGGCCCCGAAATTCTGCTTGGGCGCGAGATCCACGGAGCGACCCTCGGGATCCTCGGCTTCGGAGCCATCGGACATGCGATGGCACGGCGCGCAGCGGGATTTGGCATGCGGGTCCTTTACTGCGCGCGCAAAGCGTCGGCCCGTGCAATCGAAGCGTCGGGGATTGACGGAAATGCGATTGCGGTCGATTTGGCAGAGCTACTGAGAAGCTCGGACTTCGTTTCGATTCATCTTCCGCTGACCGCGCAGACCCGTCTGATGATCGGTGCGCGTGAAATCGCGGCGATGAAACCGGGGGCGATTTTGATCAATACGGCGCGCGGACCAATTGTTGATCAGCGCGCGTTGTGCGCCGCCCTCGCCTCTGGTCATCTCGCCGGCGCGGGTCTCGACGTGACCGAGAGCGAGCCGATCGACCCCTCGGATCCCCTGCTCGCCCTGCCAAGCGTCGTGATCACTCCGCATATCGGGAGCGCCAGCGATCTAACAAGATCGAAAATGGCGGACATCGCGGTCGACAACATCCTCGACGTATTCGACGGAAGGCCGCCGCGATTTTGCGCGAATCGTGAGGCCATAGCGCAAGCCTGAATCGGCAAAGTTGCCTTCGTGGGCGCGATTGCCGTCAGCCGATCTCGGTGGAGAAGCGGATGTTCTTCTTTTCGATTCCGCGCAACACGATTTCCAGCCCGCCGCTGCGCAGCATCCACTCCAGGCGATGGTCGCGATACTGACGTACGAACCTCCCCGCTTCGACCAGCGCGGGCAACTGCCCGACCCCAGTTAGCGATTGCGCCCCGGCTTCGGCGGATCTCTTGACGCTCTCGCGCGCCGCGACCCGGTCAAGCCATGCCGCCAGGCGCGAACCGTCGGGCGGCAAGATGCCATAGAGCTTGGAAGTGTTGACGTAGGGATGGACCGAGAGATCGCCCCAACCGAACGATTCGCCATTAAAAAACTGCCGCTCGCCGAGCTCTCGTTCCAGCCGCGCGTGGACGCCCGCGATTTGACTGGCGGCTCGAGCGAGCAGCGCGTCGGCGAGGTCGCCGCTTGCGCGCTTGAAGACCTTTATCTCCATTACGCCCCAGTTGATTGCCTCGTAGTAGGTGTCGCAGATTTCTTCGATCATCCGCACCCGCGCCCGTTCGGCGGGTGGCGGCGGCAGCATCGCCGGGCGCGGCCATTTATCCTCGAGGTACTCGAGGATCACGGTGGAATCGAAGATCGTCAGCTCTCCATCCTGGAGAGCTGGAACCTCCAAACGCGGACTAATTTTCAAATAGTCGGTCGTGCCGCCGGTGAATGCGTTCGGAGTCTCGGTTTCAAACGGGATGCCCTTTTCAAACAGCGCAATCTTGACTTTCTGCGCGAATGGAGAGAGCGGATGCTCCCACAACTTCAGCATTTCTAAGTCCTCTTTGCTCACGCCCGGTTCTGCGACGCCTGGATCGCGGCCGCCAGGGTGAAGATCTTCTCGTAAATCGCGCGCCCGGTGATCGCGCCCACAACTCCGTGGTCGAAGTGCGAGCTCAGGGCGCGAATGTCCTGGAGCGATCCGACCCCTCCTGACGCTATCACCCTGAGCTTGGCGCTAAGCGCCAAGCTTGCGAAGCCTGGAATGTCGGAACCTAGTGTTGTCCCGTCGCGGGAGACGTCCGTGTAGATCAAAGCCGCCGCGCCGTACTCTCTAAAGCGATTGGCGGCTTCGGCAATACCCAGCGAACTCAGCTCGGTCCATCCCTTGATAGCCAGCCTCCCGCCGCGCCCATCGATAGAGCCAAAAACGCGATCGGGGAAAAGTCCGCACGCGCTCTCGATCAGGCTTGGCTCCAGGAGTATCGCCGAGCCGAGCGCGACTCGGTCGGCGCCCGAATCGAACACGCGCTTGATGTGATCGAGCGTGCGCAAGCCACCGCTGACGTCGATCGAGGACCGCCGCGCTGCCGCCCGAATCGCGCCGAGGCCCTTGAGATTGCGCGGCTCGCCTTCAATTGCGCCGTCCAGATCTACCACGTGGATCATCTTGGCGCCCTCCCGTTCGAACTCCCGGGCCACCGAGGCGGGGTCGTCGCTATAAACCGTGGCTTGCCGCATGTCACCACGAAGCAGACGAACCACGCGGCCATCTTTCAGATCGATCGAAGGAATGACCTGAAACGATGCAAGCGGGTCTGGGTTTACGCCGGGCAAGGTTAGGAAAGAGTACCCTTGGTAGAAAGCGCAATTCCATGGGCGCGCGGTTCGAGGCTGGTGGCCTGATCCATCGCGCGGGCGAGCGCTTTGAAGCAGGCCTCGATGATGTGGTGTGGGTTGCGGCCGCTGTGCATGTCGAGATGCAAATTCATTTCGACCTGGTCAGCAAAGGCCTTCATGAAATCCTGCACTAGCACGGTTTGGAAGCGCCCGACACGCTCTTGCTTGATTCGAACATTGTAGGCCAGATACGAGCGCCCGCTGATGTCCACCACGGCGCTCAAAAGAGCTTCATCAAGCGGCACCGTCGCGTTGCCGAAGCGTTTGATGCCCGCGCGATCACCGAGCGCTTGTTTGAAGGCCCGCCCCAGCACGATGCCTACGTCTTCGACCGTGTGGTGGTCGTCGATTTCGAGATCGCCCTCGGCCTTGACCGAGAGATTGAAAAATCCGTGCCGGGCGAAGCTCTCCAGCATATGGTCGAGAAACGGCACGCCGGTCGCGATCGTGCTTCGGCCGGCGCCATCAAGCTCGAGCCGAATCGCGATGTTGGTTTCACGCGTTTTACGGGCGAGCGCGGCTGACCGAGGACCCGGCGATTCATCGCGCGCCTCTTGCCCGCCGCTTCGCGACCCTACTTTCACTCGCGCAGACTCAAGCCGCCGTTCGGTCGCCATTGCGTTTCCTTTGTGTTTTCCGCACCGTCGAGTAGCCGTCGAGTCGCAGCTCGATCGAACGAGCGTGACCTTCGAAGCCTTCCATCCGGGCCAGCCGCGCAACGTCCGGGCCCAATCGGTTAAGCGCGCGCGCGGACGCGTGGATTATACTGCTGCGCTTTACGAAATCGTATGCCCCCAGCGGCGATGCAAATCGTGCCGAACCGCCGGTCGGGAGCACGTGATTCGGGCCCGCCAGATAGTCGCCAAACGGCGCCGGGCTCATCGCACCCAAGAAGACCGCTCCCGCGCAGCG
>DASXNP010000148.1:0-3358 GCA_036494985.1 Binataceae bacterium (SeqCode) | reverse complement strand
CGCCGTCACAATAGCGCTGCCGTGCCTGCTCCCGCCACCAACAGTTTTCTTGGTTCGCTGGTCGAATATCTCGACAACGGCAGACTGCGCACCGGCCTGGTTGTCCGTGAACAGGGCTCGCGCGTCGCGCTGCTTGAAGCTCCTGGACGCGAAAAAAATATCGGACGCGAGCTCCTTTTGCTGCGCTATTTCGATCGGCACGCAGATGCGGGTTCCCTGCAGGAAGCCCTTGCCTCGATCGAAAAGGAGCGGGCCAGACTCGCCCCTGAGCTGGATCTCCACCTGCTATGGGAGGTCATTCGCGACCAAGGCCGGCCCTTTGGCGCGGCCGAGTTGTCCGAGCTCTTCTTCGGCTTCCGTTCGACGGTCGCAACCGCGGTTGTGCTAGAAGCGCTGCTTACCGATCGCCTCTATTTCACCCGTCGCCACATGGAATTTGTCGCGCACAGCCCTGAACAAGTCGAGCGCGCACGATTGCAGCACCAAAAAAGCCGCCAACGGACCGAGGCTTATGGTCAAACGCTGACTCTGGCGCGCAGTATCATCGAACGTAGCGAGGAAGCCCCTGTACGGGACTCTCGACTCGAAAAGTTTGCGGCTGATCTCACACGATTCCTAGAGAATCCGCATACGCGAAACCAGGATTTAGGCAATCTTTTGTCGGAGGTCGCGCCCGACCTGCCGCCGGCGGAGACCGCTTTCGAAATCCTCGATCGGCTCGGCATGCGCCCCTCAGCACCGCGCTTTGCACTCATTGGTGGGCTGCGTCTTTCTTTCAACTCCGCGACGGTAGAAGAAGCCGAGCAAGCGATCCCCGCCGAACGTTCGCGCAACGACGATTCAGCCGCGATCACAATCGACGACGCCGACACGCTTGAGATCGACGATGCGATCAGCTGCGAACCCTTGGCCGACGGCGAGTATCGCGTTCGCATTCATATCGCGCTGATCTCGGATTTCGTAGTCAAGGGCGGTGCGATCGAAACGGAGGCCGCCTCGCGCGCAGCCACTTTCTACCTTCCCGAAGCCACGATCCGTATGCTGCCGGATGTTATTTCCTGCGACCGCGCAAGTCTTATCACCGGAGTTGATCGGCCGGTCCTGACCACCGAGGTTCGATTGAGTGCCGAGGGCGAATTGCTCGCGGTTTCGATCTACCCATCGCGCCTGCGGGTTGCTTCACGCCTGGACTACGACCAGACCAACCGGATTCTGACGGGTGTGAAGACGGACGTTGATCTCGGGGTAGCAACTTCCGTCCGACGGTTGGATGCGATCGCAACGAAGTTACGCGAGCGCCGCCGGCGCGCCGGAGCGGTCTTTTTTTCGCGCCGCGAATCTAAGATCAGGGTGTGCGGTGATCATATTGATATCCAAGTGATCGATGGGCACTCGCCGGCGCGTCTAATGGTCGCGGAGTTCATGGTGCTCAGCAACTTTGTCGCCGCCCGCTATGCCGCCGATAACCGAATCCCAATTATCTACAGGGTCCAGCCCCTCAACAACGTGATCGGCCTTATTCAACGGCCCAGACTGTCGCTTTACCCAGAGTTCCACGCCGGAATCGGTCTCAGCCACTATGCGCAGGTCAGCTCACCAATCCGGCGCTACGCGGACCTCGTGATGCAACGGCAACTCATCTCGGGCTCACGTTCGACAGCCTACTCGACCGACGAACTGATCAGGGTCCTCGCCGGAGCCGAGAGCGTCGAGGTCGCGGGCCGCGAACTCGAGCGCCGTGCCAAGCGCTACTGGACCCTTCTCCATCTCCAGCGAACCCAACTCGACCGTCCGCTCGAGGCGATTGCTCTTCGCGACGGTGGCAGCGCCGAGCTTTCAGCCTTCGCCGTCCGTGGAACACTGCGCGGCATGGCGAACGCGACCCTCGATCAGCCGATTGTCGTTCGGATCGCCAGCGTAGATCCGCTTCGCGGAGGGCTCGTGCTGAACTATCTACATCCGGCAAAAGCCAGGTCCATCGAAGCCGATTAGCTGCTTGGCGGTTGCCGCCTTGCCGGGGTCGACTCGACGCGAGTAGCGTAACGCGGGGTTGCCAGCTGATTGCTATCGCTCCTTGTTGCTCGGATCGCTTAAGTGCCGACCTCGCAGCTAACTAACCCAACCTTTGGAACCTCCGAAAGCGCGGAGGCGCCGCTTGAACGTTTGCAGCGGTCGTAATTCCGAACTTCCCCCCGTCATGACCTTTTTGCGTTTCTTGACAATATCAAACCTCAGAGTTGCGTATGAGTTGCGTATGCTTTGGTGACGATCGATTCTATCGGCGCGGTTTCCCGGGGTCGTGCGGCGGATGGGCTCGCATCGTTACCCGCATGACACGCATCCGCGGTGCGAAGAGGCCCTGGATCTGATTAAGCCTCGCGGCCGCCGCTGCAGGCACTTGGAACAGTCGGCCATACGCTCACCACGCTCCACTGCAGCGAAACACGGTCCCGAGGAATAGACGGGCATTTGACACGGCGCCATCGAAGGGGGAATCCAAGCGTTGGTGCAGAGCAGGGAAGAGCAAGGCGACACACCGGCACTCGTGGCGTTGAGGCGATCACTCCGGGCGAGCTGACCGCCCTCGGAACGCAACACTGTTTCGGGGAAGCTCTCAGTGCTTGCCGTACTCGAGTGCAGCGCCTTTGCGCTGTGCGTAGATATAAGCCTCGAGTGCGCGGAGCTTGGGATCGTTCGGGTCGAATGCCTTGCCCTTGACCGGATTCTCGATACACCAATCGATCATATCGCGAAGCAGGGCCACACGCTGAAGCTGAACCTGGTATTTGGGATGGGTCTCTGGATGTGTATTCGATGCATCGGGATGGCACATATCGCAACTTACGCCGATCGTGCCGCCGAGTTCCTTGTCACTGTGGAAGATTCGCTTGCCTTCGGCGACGAACTTCTCGGTCTCGGCTTTCCACACCATGAAATCGCGATTGGTGAAGCTAGCGTAAGTATCCCCCTGCTGCGCGGCCCTGGGAATGCGGGGACACGCGGAGGCCGGAAGCCGCACCCGGCGAAGCCGCAGGACTTGCTTGCGCGTTGGATTCGGCACTCGTCTGCGCGGCTGATTCGGCAGTGACCTGTGCCATCTGCCATCTTTCATTCGGATGCTCGCGCTGCCAGTGAGCCATTAGCTCGCGCGAGATCGTCATCCCCTGGGCGCGCGACAGTTGCTGGCCAGCCTTGGCGCCCTTCAACTCCACGCTGGTCTTGCCATCGCAGAGCATCACGACCACGCCGCCGTTTTTCACCGACGGCGCCTGATGCGCCGGTATCTGCTGTGAGCGCGTGACCAGGGGACGACCCAAGATCACCGCGGCCAGCAACCCGGCCGTGACTGGAATCAAGG
>DASXNP010000147.1:0-10750 GCA_036494985.1 Binataceae bacterium (SeqCode) | reverse complement strand
CGAGCGAGGAGCCGGTCTCGGCAGCGGTTTCGATGACGCCTCCTACCGCGCCGCCGGTGCCCGCATCGCGACCTCCGCCAGCGCGGTGTGGCAACAGGCCGAGCTCATCTTGAAAGTCAAAGAGCCACAGCCCAGCGAATTCGGTTTCCTTCGCCCGGGTCAGATTCTGTTTACTTACCTTCATCTTGCCGCTGCCCGCCCGCTCGCGCGCGAATTGCTTCATCGCCGGGTGACTGCGCTCGGCTATGAAACGATTCAGCTCGACGACGGTACCCTACCGTTGCTCGCCCCGATGAGTGAAATCGCGGGGCGCTTGGCCATCCAAGCAGGGTCGTGGTGCCTGCAGGCACGAATTGGGGGGCGCGGCGTGCTGCTCAGTGGAGCTTCAGGCGTGCGGCCCGGCAAGGTACTGATAGTGGGCGCAGGAATCGCTGGCGCGAATGCTTGTCAGATCGCAACTGGAGTGGGAGCGGAGGTGACCGTCATGGACATCAGCCCGGCCCGACTACGTTATCTTCACGATGTGCTGGGGGGCCACGTCACGACGCTAATGTCGAACAAGTCCAATCTTGAGGAAGAGCTCCGTCAAGCCGACCTGGTCATCGGCGCGGTCTTGCTTCCCGGCGCGCTCACTCCGCGGCTGATCACCCATGCCATGGTCGCGCGGATGAAGCCCGGCACTGCGATAGTTGACCTCTCGATCGATCAGGGCGGCATAAGCGATACCTCGCGGCCGACCACCCATGCGAAGCCGACCTACGTCCGCGATGGTGTCGTGCACTATTGTGTAACCAATATGCCCGGTGTCGTGCCGCACACCTCCACCCATGCGCTGACCAACGCAACCCTCGCCTACGCAATGGATATTGCCGATCAAGGCGTGCTCGCGGCTGGACGGCAAAGCAGCGCCATCCGGCATGGACTCAATACCTACGATGGGATGGTGGTGCATCCTGCAGTAGCGGAGGCGCTCAGAATACACCCGACCTCGCCCTGGGACTAAGGCGCGGAATTTTATTCGGAATCGAAACCCGCGCCCTGCACTTGGTGTTCACTCCTGAAGCGCTGCGCGCCCGACTTCATCTCTTCGTAACTTCCGGCCTCGAAGTGATTGACGTTGGCCAGCAGATTTAGCGAGTCGTGAAGATTAGCGACGGCCTCCACGACGCCCTGATTCGCAATTTCGTGCGCGCGCACCCAGCGGCCATTGCTCTTGACGAACTCGACCAGGTTAAAGACATTTTCGGTCAGGGCCTTTTGAGTGCGATCGAAGGTCGCGGTCCACACCACCTGCTTGAGACTCACATCAACCAGCTGCAGCTTGAAGCTGACCGAAGCGGGACTCTGTGCGGCGTAGTCTACGCCCACGCGCTCGCGATAGCGCTGCACACTTCCGTACAGTACTGCATCCGCCGACAGCGCATGACCCAGCGCAGTCGCGACGTCCCGGATATTGGCCATCGTCGGCGGCGGGAGTTTCTGCATTTGGTCGGCGACGTCTGATTCGGGTACCACTTCCCAACCCGCGGCTAACGACATCTGGCTGTACAGCTCGGCGGAAATGCTTTCGCTCGCGCCGTCGGCGATCGCCTTGTCAGCTCCAGGATCCTCGACAATCGGCATCACCGCGATGCGTTTGACCTGGATCGTCTTTATTGATCGAACCGCCTCTACGCGCAGGTCCGAGTGATGCCCGACGATCGGAATATCGGTGGCCTTCGGCGCATTTTGCATCCAGGAACATCCAACCATGGTCGCGAGCGACGCGGCCATAAAAGCTCCCAGAACCGTTGAGATTGTCCGCCGTGACATCACTGGATGATCTTAATCGATAACTCGCGCAGTTGCGATGCGGGTACTTCCGAGGGCGCACCGCTCATCGGATCGACCGCCTTCTGGGTCTTGGGAAATGCGGTCACGTCGCGCAGCGAATCGGTTCCGCACAGCATCATCGCCAGTCTATCCACTCCGCAAGCGATTCCGCCATGGGGCGGAGCGCCAAAGGTTAACGCTTCAATCAAGAAGCCGAATCTTTCGATGGCCTCTTCGCGCGAAAAACCGAGAATCTCGAGCACTTTCAGCTGTAGTTCGCGATTATGAATACGAATCGACCCGCCGCCCATCTCTTGTCCGTTGAGTACGACATCGTATGCGAGGGCGCGAGCGGCCGATGGTTCCGTCTCTAGCTTGCGCAGATCTTCTGGACGCGGGGCGGTAAAAGGATGGTGCTGGGAATACCAGCGCTTATCCTGTTCGCTGTACTCGAAGAGGGGAAAATCCAGGACCCACACGAACTTTAGATCGTTCGGACGCATCATCCCAAACTTTTCACCAAGACTCAGGCGCAGATCGCCAAGGACCGGGCGAACCTTATCGCGCCGACCCGCCATCACCAGCAGGGTGTCCCCTGGGCGCAGATCTGTCGCGCCTTCAACTCTCGAGCGAATCGCGGCGGCAACGTATTTCCCAATCGCCCCCTGCCATTCACCCTGTCCCGACTTGATCCACGCCAGTCCCATCCCCTGCCGCGCGCGCATCGATTCGGTCATCTCGTCCAGTTCGCGCCGCGTCAGTTGCGAGTCGACCGGCACCCGAATGCCGTAGATTGACTCACCGCGGCCCAGGACCTCGCTAAAAATCTTGAAGTCGGTCCCCGCGAACGCGCCGCTTAAATTCTTCAATTCCAGATCGAACCGAATATCGGGCTTGTCGCTGCCGAACCGCTCCATCGCCTCTTGGTACGCCATCTGGATAAACGGCAGCTCGAGCTTGATTCCCAAAACGCGATCGAACACCGCTGCGTACATGCCTTCGGTTAAGCTGATGATGTCGGCCGGGCGCGGTCCGGTCATCTCGATATCGATCTGCGTGAACTCGGGCTGACGGTTGGCGCGCAAGTCTTCGTCGCGAAAGCATCGCGCGACCTGGTAGTAGCGATCGAAGCCGCCGACCATGAGGGTCTGCTTGAGCAGCTGCGGTGATTGCGGCAGGGCGTAAAACTTCCCCGGACTCACGCGGCTCGGGACGAGGTAATCGCGCGCGCCTTCGGGCGTCGCTTTGAACAGTATCGGGGTCTCGATCTCTACGAAGTCGTGGGCGTCGAGATAGTCGCGGACTGCCCGCAGCGCCTGATGTCGCCGACGCAGATTGCGTTGCATCTCGGGTCGTCGTAAGTCGAGATAGCGGTACTTGAGCCGAACTTCCTCGGCGGTATCGGCGCCGTCGCTAATCGCAAACGGCGGGGGCTGGGACACATTGAGTATCTCAACCTGGGCGACCATTACTTCGACCTCACCGGTCGGCAGCTCGGCATTGATCGTCGAATCACTGCGGCAAATGATCACCCCCTTCACCGCCAGATAGAACTCGGCGCGCACCGACTTGGCAACATCGTGCGCTGCTGCGTTGCGCTCGGGATTAAAGACTAGTTGGATTATTCCCGTCCGATCGCGCAGATCGACGAAGATAAGGCTGCCATGGTCGCGGCGCGCATCGACCCATCCCCACAGCGCCACTTCACGCCCTTGGTCGGTGGCGCGAATCACTCCGCAATAATCGGTCCGCTGCCACGGCGGCAGCGGCGAATACACTTCTTCTTTCGCCATCAGTTGCTGGTCTTCCGGTCGGTGTCGCGCTTAATCGAAAGGATACCTGCGCCGCTTAACAGTTGAAACCTCAAGTGTCGCCCCGGTTCAGCTCTGCCACCAGCTGCTCCAAAGGGATTTCGCGCTGCTCGCTCTTTTCCAAATCCCGCAGCTGCGCGACACCGCGATTCAGTTCGTTCTCACCGATGATAATGGCGAACCGGGCGCCAATTTTGTCGGCTCGCTGAAGATTCGCCTTGAGCTTTCGCTCAGCCGACAACAATTCGGCACGAAGTCCGTGGCTCCGCAATTCGCGCGCGATCCCCAACGCGCGCTCCACGGCGGCTTCTCCGATCGGAACAATCGCGGCGGTCACGGCGAGCCTGGTTGCTTCGCTTTTTGCTTCGACCGCCAACGCGATTCGGTCCAGACCGATCGCGAATCCCGTGCCGGGCACGGGCGCGCCGCCCAGAGTCTCCACCAAGCCGTCGTAGCGACCGCCGGCGGCGACACTGCCCTGAGCCCCAACGTCGGTCGAAACCACCTCGAAGGCGGTGCGAGTATAATAGTCCAATCCGCGAACCAGACGCGGATTGAAAGCGTAGTGGATACTGCAGCTGCCGAGCAAATGGCGAACCTGCTCAAAGTGCTTGCGGCAGGCCTCGCACAGGTAGTCAAAACTCTTGGGAGCTGCCTCGGCGAGTTCAACGTCAATTTTGCAGTCGAGCAGTCGCAAGGGATTGCGCTCCAGCCGTGAGTGACAGTCCCGGCACAACTCAGAGAGGTGCGCGCGGCCATATTCGAGCAGCGCAGCACGAAACGCCGGGCGGCAATCGGCGCATCCAAGTGAGTTAACCTCGGTTGTCAGTTCGAGTCCGAGGTCGCGCCGGAGATCGTCGATCATTACAATCAGCTCGGCATCGCTCGCCGCGTCCGCCCGTCCGAACACTTCCACCCCAAACTGATAGAACTGCCTGTAGCGCCCCTTCTGCGGTCGCTCGCGACGGAACATCGGACCCGAATAAAACAACCGTTGCTCGGGATCGCTGCGGTCCAGGCCCGCCTCGATGTATGCACGCACGACACCCGGTGTCCCCTCCGGTCTCAGCGCCAGGGTCGTTTCTGCCTCGTCCCGATCGGGGAAGCTGTACATTTGCTTCTCGACCACGTCCGAAGTCTCGCCGCTCGCTCGGGCGTAGAGTTCGATTCGTTCCAGCAGAGGAATCCGAATCTCGTTGACGCAGTATCGCTTGGCAATTTCGCGAGCGCGCTCCTCCACCAGGGCGAGCGTTTTCGCTCGTGCCCCGATCAGATCCTGGAAGCCTCTTAGCCTTGTCAGGTTCAACGGAACTCCACGCTCTGCGTCATCCAACGAAAAGGGCCGCTCGGTTGAACGGCCCTTTTTCGACTCGCAGTTTCCCTGCTCTTCGGTTTAGACCGTCAGGATGTGGACCGTGCAAGCCGACCCCAGCCCGATGACATGAGCCTGGCCGACTTTGGCGTTGGGAACCTGGCGCTCCTTCGCGCGCGCGTCCTCGGTCAGATGCCAGGCGACCTCGCAGATATTCGCCACTCCGGTCGCGCCCAACGGATGACCCTTGGACAGCAGCCCGCCCGACACGTTAACCGGCGCTTTTCCGCCGAGCCCCGGATGTACGCCGCCGCCCTCATCGATGAACTTGCCGGCTTCGCCGTCGCCACATAACCCAAGGTTCTCGTAGTGCACGAGTTCGGCGCTCGCGAAGCAATCGTGCAGTTCGGTCAAGTCGATGTCCTTGGGCCCCACGCCCGCCATTTCGTACGCCTTCTTAGACGCACGCCGCGTAAGCGTGCTTACGTCGGGCAGCGTCAGATCACGATCCGTCCAAGGATCGGAGGTCAAAACCGACGCCGCGACCCTCGCGCGCTTGCGCCCCGCCACAAATTGCTTGAGCTTGTCTTCTGAAACAAGAATCGCACAAGCCGCGCCGTCGCCAGTCGGACAACACATATAAAGCGTATTGGGATATCCCACCATGCGAGCGTTCATTACGTCTTCGAGCGTCACTTCGTTGCGATACTGCGAGAACGGATTCTTGGTCGCGTGCTTGTGACTCTTCACCGAGATCTTCGCGATCTGAGCGAAGGTGGTTCCGTACTTGCGCATGTGCTCGACGCCCGCTTGCCCGAACACTGCCGGCATCAGGCCCGACCCGAGGCGACCCTCGGTTGCGTATGCCGGGTCGCTGCCGCCTCCACCTCCGCCAAGCAGTCCCTGTTTGCCCATCTGTTCGACGCCAACCGCCATCGCCACGTCATACAAACCGGACGCCACGCCCATGTAGGCCTCGCGAAACGCAGTCGACCCGGTTGCACAAGCGTTGGAGACGTTGACCACCGGGATTCCGGTCTGGCCGATCTGCTGGAGGATGCGCTGCCCTACCATGGCGTTGGCCTGATACAAATTACCACAAGCAAACATCTCGACATCTTTCATCGCGACGCCTGCGTCCTTCAGCGCAATCAGGGCGGCGTCCGCCCCGAGTTCCGGAACGGTCTTGTCGGGGTAGCGCCCGAATTTGAGCATTCCGGTTCCGAGAATATAGACATTTCTCATCGGCGAATCCTCCTGATTGCCTTCAACTCTGAGTTACCCTGCACTTCATAATACTACGGATCCGAATATTACGATAGCGCGCTAATTCGTGCTCGGCCTAAACGCGAAGGCGATAACCTCGTGCCCCTCGCGATCCTTCGATACGACACTGGTGGTCATTTCGACCGGAAGGTCGAAAACGGACTTCGGATCTTTCTGGATCTTCTCGACTTCCAATCCTTCTAGGTTGCCCCGGACACTTACTCCCTCCGGCAGATCGACAATCGCGGTAATGTAGGGAGTCTTGATCCCTGGGAACGACTGATGAACCACCGAAAAAACATACACTTTGCCTTTGTTCGACAGCGCTACGTCGGTGAAGGGTCCGGTCGAAGAACACTTTGAGCACGCCACTCGCTTGTCGACGTAAAGCGCCCCGCAGCTCGGGCATTTCTTAGCCACCAGATGAGGCTTCGGGGTCAGTTTGAGAAACGGTACAATCGGTCGCGGACCGGCATCGGTCGCTTGTGCCTGCTCAGCCATGGTTTGGTTCTTCCTTCAAAGGATGCACGAATATTCCGTACCCGGACGGCCGCTTGAAAGGCCCCGCCTGTAACGAGGCGGAGTTTCCCACAGCAATCGGCGCACCGTCAAGCCACGCCCCGATCACGCGCCTTCTAACCCACAATTGCGATGGCCGAACTACGTGCAGGGATCTGCTGGCGCGGAGGCGATTGCCCTGCTGCGCTAGCCGCCGTTAGGTAATTGGCAGGCGGGCACCTTCAGCTCAACCGCGCCGCCGGCAACAAAAGCCGGCCGCGTTTCGCTTCCGGTTTGCTCCGCTAAGCCGGCGACGCTTGGGGTTGTAAGCGCCCGCGCCCTCAGGTTCTAGCGGCACCTCGCCGCGCGCCGCCATTACACCCTCGGATCAGTTTTTGGGCGTCCTAAGCACCATCTCGGCGTCGATCAACCTCGCGATCCGGCGGCGGATGCCGATTTCCTTAAAGGAATCTCAGTCGACTCTTGGGTCAGACATCTGAAAGCAGAGGCCGTGTCCAGTCTTCCGGTCGCCGGTGGGAGTCGTTGCTCTTCCCGTCGCGACGCAAGCAATTCTAAAAAAACGTTCGCGGCCCTAACCTTGCCGAGCGGCGGCCCTCTTAATACCCGTTGTAACGATCCGGCGACATGAGTTCGATAGCCGATTAGGGTTTGGCGGCGGCACGATGGGCGGCGGTGGGCGATTCGTCACCGCGATGCGCGCGCTGCCATTCGATTATCGCCTGCTCGGAATCCGCAATCTGGCGCTTGGTCATCTGCTCCTGCACGGTGGCCAACTCGCGCTTGGCGCGCCCGGCGATCTCCGGCTTGGATTCGTCGGCTGAAGCCGCCAGGCTCAGCCACTTCCGCGATGCCACAAAATCGCGCGGTACTCCATCCCCGCGCTCGTACAATACGCCCAGAAGCCATTGCGCGCCTGGCTCGCCCTGCTCGGCGGCCTTCTTAAGCCACTGGGCGCCGACCCATGGGTCTTGCGACTGGCCTTGCCCCGAAATATACATGACGCCCAGCGCCGTCTCCGCGCTCGGCTCATCCTGGTCCGCCGCCATTCGGAACCATTTCTGTGCTTGCGCGCTGTCTTTGGCGACGCCGCGCCCTTCCTGGTAAGCGAAGCCGATCTTGCTTTGCGCCCGCGCGTTACCTTGATCTGCTGCGAGCCGATACCACTTCAGCGCCTCCTCAGGGTCCTTCGACACTCCGTCACCGTGATCATACATCGAGCCGAGGTCGTGCTGTGCACGCACCTCGCCCTGATCGGCCGCGCGCCGCATCCAGAGCGCCGCCTGAACCGCGTCCCGGGGAACTCCGGTACCGGTCGCATACAACGCGGCAAGGTGGAACTGGGCGTGCGCGAGCCCGGCGTCGGAGGCCTGGCGGTAGTAGACCAGCGCTTGTACGGGATCGGCCGCTACACCTTTGCCGCGTTCGTACATCAGCCCAAGCTCGAATTGCGCGACATCGGACCCCGAATCCGCCGCTTTGCGAAGCCACTTGAGCGCCTGCGCGTAGTCGGCGGGTACTAAGAGCCCGCGTTTATAAGCGATCCCCAAGATCGTCTGCGCGCTGGTGTCGCCCGCGTTGGCTTTCTCCAGCACGATCGGAAAGTTCTGAAGACTCATGCTGGCGAGAACCGAATTTACTCCGGAAAAGTCGTCGTCTTCGGCCCGCACGATGGCGGTACCGAGGCAGGTCAGCACGGCGAGGACCAGCGCAAGTAGCCTAGAATGGACCCTAAGCATCGGCTCGCGCTTGTGGCGCTCGCGTGGCAGCCGACGCACCCTCGTCGCGCTCAAAGACCGCGGCCATCGCATCGAGGTCGCGCCGGATCGTCGCCGCAAGCTCTGAGTTGATTCCCTTGACTTCAGCGAGTTCGTCGAGGCTGGCCTCGCGAATCCTCCGCAGGCTGCCGAAGTGCTTAAGAAGCGCCCGCCGCCGCGTAGGTCCGACACCTTCGATATCGTCAAGAATCGATCGCAGCCGCATCCGGTTACGAAGTTCTCGGTTGTAGGTGATTGCAAAGCGATGCGCCTCGTCGCGAATCCTAACCAGCAAGAACAGCGCGTTGGAGTTCTTCTTTAGAATGATCGGATCCTTTCGATTGGGCAGGAAGACGCGTTCTTCGGATTTGACCACGTCGCGCTGGTGCGGATCATTGAGCACATGTTGCTTGGCAAGTCCAAGCACTTCGATTTGTCCAGTAAGGCCGAACTCGCGTAGCACCTCCAGCGCGACATTTAATTGTCCCTTGCCACCGTCGATCACCCACAAGTCCGGAAACACGTTTTCTCGTTGCGCCCGTTCCAGCCGACGCTTGAGCACCTCGTACATGCTCGCAAAATCGTCCTGTCCGGCCACCGTCCGAATCCGGTAGCGGCGATAGAGATTCTTGTTCGCTTCGCCGTCGTCGAATGTGACCTGCGATGCGACCACCATGGTGCCTTGTAAATTCGAGATATCGTAGCACTCGATTCTGCGCGGGGCGTTGCGCAGACGGAGTTTGTCACGCAGTTCCTCGATCATCCGTTCCCGCGTTTTTTCACTGTCGCGGCGCGATGCAAAGCTCTGGCGCGCGTTTTCAATCGCCATTTCGAGCAGCCGCAGCTTTTCACCCCGCTGCGGTAGAACAAACTCAACCTTTTTGCCGCGCCGCTCGGTCAGTAGTTCGGAGCGCACCTCGGCATCCTCGAGCGCCACCGGCACTATCACCTCGTCGGGAATCTGCCGGTCGCCGTAGTAGTATTGCGTCAGCAGATCCGCAAGTACGTCCTCATCGGCGAATTCGAGGTCGTCAAACGACCAGGCTTGCGTGTTCGTCAGTTTGCCGCGCCGAATCAGCAACACGATCGCTTCGATTGACCCGCCTTCGCGATAGAGCCCAAAGACATCCTGATCGATTCCCCAATGGTGCAACACCGTCTGTTGCTCGACCGTCTTCTCGATCGCGCGCACCCGATCGCGCATCCGCGCCGCGTCTTCGAATTCCAGTCGTTCGGCATGCACCGCCATCTGAGCTTTCAACTCGTGCAACAGGTCGAGGTCTTTGCCTTCGAGCAGAAGCGTCGCAGCCCGCAAATGACGCTCATATTCCGACCGATCGACGGGAAGGACACACGGCCCTAGGCATCGCTTGATCTGATACTCCAAGCACGGCCGGCTGCGGTTGCGAAATACTCCATCGGAGCAGGTGCGCAATGGAAACACCTTGCGGATCACATCGATGGTATCGCGCAGGCCATCCGCGGATCCGAACGGCCCATAGTACTTGCCGCCATCTTTGACGATCCGGCGCGTCACGGTAATTCGCGGCCACGCGTGATTGGTTACCTTGGCGCTCAGATAAGATTTGTCATCCTTCAGGCGGATATTGTATCGCGGCTTGTATTGCTTGATGAGGTTGTTCTCAAGGATCAGCGCTTCCTTTTCGCTCGATGTGACCAGCGTGTCGAAATCGCGCACACGCCGCATCAAGAAACGCACCTGAAACCGCCCGTCGCCGGCATCGCGAAAGTAGGCTCGCACTCGAGGTCTTAGCGCCTTTGCCTTGCCGACGTAGAGCACCTTCCCCACCTTGTCGCGCAGAAGATACACACCCGGGTCATAGGGTACCTGTTCTAGCTTGCGTGCGATCATCGCCTCGCTGTCATCGGCGGGTTCCGCCGATGACAGCGGCTCTCCCGTCGGCGGAGCTTGCGGCTGGAGCGAATCGGGTCCAGCCGCAGGCCCTGGCGCGCAATCGCGCGGCGCTTCTCGGTCCGACGGCTCGGGATACTCCACCAAGGAGTTAAATCGCGGACCCAGCTCCGATTTCATTTCGGTGCGATTCACCACTTGCCCCGTCAGTTGGTGCAATTATACCTCGCATACTGGACGATTGCGCGCTGTTGGTTGCGTGTTTGGCGGCGCGAGGCAGCTGCGCTGTTAGGGCATATGGCGGTTCGTGAGTCCGTTTCCGCCGACGCCAGAGGGCGAAAGCCGCGTCGGTAGCGAGATGAAATGATTCCCAGAGGTACGAGATGAGCAGGCTGGAAGGCAA
>DASXNP010000146.1:0-11971 GCA_036494985.1 Binataceae bacterium (SeqCode) | reverse complement strand
TGTTCCATCTTGGAGCCGGGATCGGTGACGGCGATGAAGTGGCTACCCGCTTTGCCCGCGCCGACGGCTTTGGCAACCTGTTCAAAAAAGTATTGCTTGAAGATGTTGGGTTCGAGCGTGCTGCCGGATTTGCTCGAAACTAAGAAGACGGTTTTGGTGAGATCGAGACCGTCTTCGAGCGCTTTGATTTGCTGCGGATCGGTTGAATCGAGGATCTGAAGCTGCGGATAGCCGCCGATCGGTCCGAAGGTGAGCGCCAGAACTTCCGGGCAGAGGCTGGAACCGCCCATCCCGAGCAGCAGCGCGTGCTTGAAGCCCTCCGATTTTATCTCTTCGGCAACGCGCTTGAGCGGTCCGATATGCGCCAGTTGATCCTCGGCGAGACCCAACCAATCGAGCCATTTGCTCTCGTCGGTATTACTCCACAACGAAGCGTCACGCTCCCACAGCCGGCGCACCTTGCCGTTCGCGCGCCAGTCCTCGAGGGTCACTTTGACTTCACTGCTCAGCTGGTCCGGGAGCGAGCAGGTCATCGAGTCGGAGACTTTTACGAGTTGGGCTTGGCGGCCCTTTTCGACGGCTGCCAGCAGCTTGTCAAAGGCTTCGGCAAAAAGACTAACCGCCTCGACCAGCAATTCGTCGGTGACTGCTTTGAGAGAAATCCCGCCGCGCTCGAGGCTGTCCATCGTGTCGCGCGCGTCTTCGAGATCGGCGGTGAGCGTGTGGCCGGGCCTCCCGTGATCACGAAACGCGTCAAGCGTCGCGGGCGGAATCGTGTTGACCGTGTCGGGACCGATCAACTCGGCTACGTAGAGCACGTCGCTGTAGGCGGGGTTCTTGGTGCTGGTGCTGGCCCACAACAGGCGTTGAGTCTGGGCGCCCTTCTGCGCTAGAGCCTGCCAGCGATCGGAGGCGGTTGCCTCCTGGTAGATGCGGTAGGCGAGCTTGGCATTGGCGATTGCGACTCTGCCGGTGACGCCGCGCAAGGCGGCCTGCTCGGCGGAATTGGCAACGGTCTTGAGTTTTGCGGCAATGCGGGCATCAACGTTGCTGTCGATGCGGCTGACGAAGAAGCTGGCTACGCTGGCGACCTGCGACAGATCGTGATTTTTCGCGGCGCGGGATTCGAGACCGGAGAGGTAGGCTTCCAGCACCGCGTGGTAGGCGTCGCGCGAGAATAGCAGGGTGATGTTGACGTTGATGCCTTCGGAGATTGCTTGTCTAATCGCCGGGACGCCTTCCGCCGTGCCGGGTATCTTGATCATCAGGTTTTCGCGGTGAACCGCGGCCCATAGGCGGCGTGCCTCGGCGATGGTTTTCTCGGAGTCGTGGGCGAGGTAGGGCGAGACTTCGAGGCTGACGTAACCGTCACGGCATTTGGTCAAGCGATAGACCGGGGCGAGCAGGTCGGCCGCGGATTGAATGTCGCGAATTGCAAGCTGCTCGTAGAGCGCCATCGCGTCGAGGTCGCGCTTGTCTTCAAGCGCTTTGAGCTGATCGGTGTAGTCGTCGCTGCCGGCGATCGCCTTTTCGAAGATCGCGGGATTCGAGGTGACGCCACGGATGCCGTCGGCCTCGATCAGGCGTTGTAGCTCCCCTCCGACGAGCAGGTTTCGGCGGATGTAATCGAGCCACACGGATTGTCCATATTCCTGCAGCGCTTTGAGGGGGTTCATCGGCCTTCTCTCCTATTGGTTCCTTAGGCAGGTAGGGCACTTGCGCATCATCGAGCGCCGATCAGCTCTTTGGCGGCAGCAATCACATGATCCTCGGTAAAGCCGAATTTCTTCAAGAGCTCTTTGAGCGGCGCCGACGCGCCGAAAGTTTCCATTCCGATAACGCGCCCGTGGTCGCCCACGTAGCGATCCCATCCGAAATCAGACGCCTGCTCAACGGCTACCCGCGCCGTGACCTCGGGCGGGATGACTTTGCGGCGGTACTCAAGCGGCTGCTTCTCAAAAATCTCCCACGAAGGCATGCTTACCACGCGCGACTTGACGCCTTGAGCCTGGAGTTTCTCGTGCGCCGCAACGCACAACGAGACCTCGCTGCCCGTCGCCATCAGGAGCACGTCGGGTTTACCCTCGCAATTCGCAAGCGCGTAGGCGCCCTGCGCGAGACCCGAGGCGGGCGCGTATTTCGTGCGGTCTAGGGTGGGGAGATTCTGTCGCGAAAGAACCAGGCAGGCAGGCTGGTGTTGCAGCGGCATGATGAAGCGCCACGCTTCGACGACCTCGTTGGCGTCGGCGGGACGGATCGTGATGAGACCCGGGATCGCGCGCAAGGAGGCAAGCTGTTCGATGGGCTGGTGGGTTGGGCCGTCTTCACCCAAGCCGATCGAGTCATGGGTGAAGATGTAGACGACTGGAATTTCCATGAGCGAAGCAAGGCGGAAAGTCGGGCGCATGTAATCGGTGAAGATAAAGAAGCCGGCGCCGAACGCGCGCACCTTGCTGAGCGACATGCCGTTGAGAATCGAGCCCATCGCATGCTCGCGAATGCCGAAGTGAAAGTTGCGGCCGAGGCGGGATTCGTCGTTGAAATCGCCAGCGCCCGCGAACGTGAGGCGAGTCTTGGTCGAGGGGAAGAGATCGGCCGCCCCGCCGATCAGCCACGGGACATTTTTGGCAACCGTGTTGAGCACCTGGCTCGATGACTCGCGGCTGGCGATGCCCTTCGGGTCAGCTGGAAAAACCGGCAGATCCTTATCCCACCCAGCGGGCAGCTCGCGGCGCTGCATTTTGAGGAGTTGATCGGCGAGTTCCGGATGGTTGGTTTGGTACTGATTGAAGAGGGTGAGCCAGGCGCTGCTCAGATCGTGGCCGCGCTTGCCGATGCCCGCCGCGAAATTTTCGCGTACGCCGTCGGGGACGAGAAACTTCGCGTCTTCGGGCCATCCGTAGTTGCGCTTGGCGAGCTTGACTTCCTCTTCGCCCAGCGGCTCGCCATGGGCCGCGCTGGTATCGTGCTTATGGGGCGCACCGTAGCCGATGTGACTGTCGACGATAATCAGGGTCGGACGGTCATCGGTGTCGTGGAAAACCTTGAAGGCGCGATCGAGCATGTCGAGATCGTTCGCGTCGCCGACTCGCGTGACGTTCCAGCCGTAGCCGATGAAGCGGGTGGCCACGTCATCGGAGAAGGCCAGCGCCGTAGAGCCTTCGATCGTGATCTTGTTGTTGTCATAGATCCAGCAGAGCTTGGACAACTTCAGATGGCCGGCGATCGAAGCCGCCTCGTTTGATACCCCTTCCATCATGCAACCGTCACCGCATAGCGCGTAAGTGTTGTAGTCGAACATCGAAAAACCGGGTCGATTGAAGTAGGCGGCCATCCATTCACCCGCGATTGCGATCCCAACGCTGTTGGCGATGCCCTGGCCGAGCGGACCGGTGGTAGTTTCGACGCCGGAAGTCCATCGATACTCGGGGTGGCCCGGGCATTTGCTGTCGAGCTGCCGGAAGTGCTTGATGTCGTCGAGCGTTACGCTCGGCTGACCGAGAATCTCGTATTGTGGATTGACGGCGCGCACGCCGGTCAGATGTAGCATCGAGTAAAGCAGCATTGAGGCATGACCGTTCGAAAGCACGAAGCGATCGCGATTGGGCCAAATCGGGTCTTGCGGATCAAAGCACAAAAAGTGCTGCCACAACCCATAAACCACCGGCGCCATCGCCATCGGGGTGCCCGGGTGTCCAGAGTTGGCTTGTTGCACCGCATCGATCGAGAGGGTGCGGATCGTGTTGATAGAGAGTGCGTCGATTTTCGAATTTGGCATTGGGACCCCGCACCGACCAAGCTCGGCTGCAAACTGTTAACGCGGTTAGACTCCCCCCTTGCCAGGGTACACGCAGGATCGAAATTAGGCCATCGCAAAGGCGGGCCGAGTTGTTCCAGGCGGATTAAACCTTCTGGCAGGTTGGCGATTATTTGCTACTTTAGCCGCCGGCGCCGTGGTGCGCACACTAGGCAAAGCTTGGAGACCCCAATGGTCAGCCGTGACCGCGAGTTCTCGAAATGGCGCCTGGTTTCGGTCGCCCTCGTCGTACCCTTCCTAACCGTCAGCGGCGCAGTTGGGCAGCTGACGATCGGCCAAATCATAACCTTGCCGCCGCCGGCGGTCACCTCCCGCTGGGTCTACCTGGTGTCGCCCAGATATCTATCCCTTCTTACCGGCGCTTACGATTCGATGAACTTTGTCCGCAATTGGCCCCGGAGGGTTTGATCATTTCGAAATCGCGGTGAGCGAACCGACGTCGTTTCGATATTTGACGGCAAGGTGCGCGGGCCCGCCGGCGAGGTTCTGATTCCCCCCGAGCTCATGCTCATGAGGCTCAAGCACAATCCGATCGGAATTTCGTCGGATGGCCGCTTCCTGATGATCACGAACTTCACACCGGCTATACCTCGATCAGCATGTTTGAGCTGAAGGTGCGACAATTCGTCGGCGAGATCGATTCCCCCGGCTACATAGAGGAGTTGGTGTCCGGGCCGCGGCGGCCCGATTCGATCCGCTCCGACAGCTCCTTGCAAACGGTCGACCTCGACGAATCGGGAAAGAAGGCGAACAAGCGGCAGGGCCGTCCCTTCAAGGTTGAGAAAGATCGGTCTTCCAACCCCCGGCCACCCGCCGAAGTCGCGCAAGTGCTCAACTGGATGCTTAAGAGTTTCAGCAAGGGTCCACTGCCCGCTAGCTTGTTCCCCTGCCGGCCCGACGAGATCGAGCGATATCGAAGCAAACGAATGCCGCATGTGATTCAAGCCCGCGAGCGGTTAGTGGATCGGCTCCTTGCGCAAGGGGTAATCGGCAAACGCGTGATGGAAGAGGATCGAGCGTTGAACACCCCGGCATCATCGTCGCAGAGCACCAATGGATCAGCCCGTCGCTGATCGTGCCGCGCCGGACCTTGCAGCTCGGGTCGTGCTTGTCGCAGCGGTCGTCGCCGGCGCGTGGTTGCGGTTCCACGACCTGGGAGGACGTCAATTATCGGCCGACGAAGGCGCGACCTGGGCGGCGGCTGCCGCGCCTTCGAGCGCGGAAGTCGTCCGGCTGCAGGCGCTGCTCAATCCCGGCAAGCTGCCGCTGCACGAGCTGCTGCTGCATTTCTGGATCGCAATTTTCGGCGACGGCGCGGTGGCGATGCGAGCGCTGTCGGCCTTGCTGGGAACCGCCGCAATCGCGCTGGTTTTCGCAGTCGCGCGCGAGCTATTCAGGGCCCAGGAGCGGCGCGACGAGGACTTGATCGCGGCCGCGAGCGCGATGACCTTCGCGGTGAGCCTGATCACAATCAAGTATTCGCGCGAAGCGCGGATGTACTCGCTGCTGCTGTGCGCGACGCTCGCCCAGGTGTGGTTCTTTGTCCGCGTATTGCGGCGAAGCAGCCTTCGCGAAATCGTCGGGCTGGTGGTTTTCACCGCGATGATTCTCGCGACGCACTCTACCTCAACGTTTCTGATTGCCGCGCAGCTAGGGTGGCTGGTCTGGCGCTCGCTTAGGCGCGGAGGGTCCAAGGGGACGCTTGGTGCGGCAATCGGACTTACGGGGGGAGTCGTTTTGCTTACTCCAATGCTGCCGTCCGCTTTGCGATCGAGCGCCGCCGCGGTAGATTCAGGCGCGATCGACTGGATTCCGCATCCAACGCTGTGGGAGCCGGTCGCGATCTTGAACAAGGCGACCGGGACCTTTGCTTTTCCGATCATTGCGGGGCTAGCGACCTTCGGTGCGGTGCGGCGCTGGACGCGGGACCTCGAGGCGATTCAGTTATTGCTCCTGTGGTTGTGGGTACCGATGCTGCTCGAGCTTGGATTGTCTTACGCGCTGAAGCCGCTGCTGCTTGAAAGGTACGTTCTGAGCTGCTTCGTACCACTGATGACCCTGGCGGGCTTGGGCATCGTCGAGGTGGCCGCGCTGGGAGGCGCGCGGGATTCCCGTGGAAGTTGGTACTTGATGGCGATACTGGCCATCACGATTGCGGTTTCGATTGGCCACCTTGCGGCCTATCAAAACAAGTTCCACGATGCGCAATGGCGGGAGGCGACCTCATCGGCGCTTTCGGAAGCCGGCGGCCGCGGCCTGATTGCGATGGTACCGGGATACGCGCGCAACGTAGTTCGATACTACGCGCCGATCGAGGCGCGAGCGCGAATCATTCCCGGGCTTGATGAGCGGTCTTCGAACAGCGACGCGAAGGTTTTGATCGTAGCCGATCAAGGCGTCAGCGATGCATCAAGAACCGAGATAGAGCAAAAATACCCGCGCGTGATAGATGATTTTCGAGGACTGCAAGTGCGCGCGATAGCAAAAGGAAGGGAAGGTTTATGAACGAGCAGCTGGATACGAATCGAATCAAGCAAAGCCAGCGCGAGTTGTGGAATGCGTCGGCGGCCGGATGGATGCGGTCTTGGAAGCGCATTGAAGAATTCGGTCAGCCAGTGAGCGACCGGCTGGTCGCACTTGCCTTGCTCAAGCCCGGAGACCTGGTGCTCGACGTAGCGACCGGAATCGGCGAGCCGGCGCTGACCGCGGCGCGCCGGATTCTCCCTGGCGGCCTCGTGATCGGCACCGATCAATCCCGCGCCATGCTGGATATGGGAGTAAAGCGGGCAAAACAGGCCGGACTGACGAACGTGGAGTTTCGCGAGGCGGATGGCGAAGGGTTGGATGTTTTTCCAGACCAGCATTTCGATGCGGTGCTGTGCCGATGGGGTCTGATGTTTATGCCGAACTTGGTAGTCGCGCTGTCCGGGTTCAGACGGGTGCTCAAAAAGGAGCGACGATTTGCGACCTCGGTTTGGGGTCCCCCTCTGGCCTGTCCGATGATCACTGCAGCTGATGAGGAGGTGCGGCGAATAGCCAAGCTGCCGCCACCACCGCCAGGCACGCCGCATCCCTGCAACCTCGGCGACCACCAAAAGGTGGCGCGGGCGCTTAGCGAAGCGGGCTTTCGCGAAATTAGCCATGAGCACCTCGATGCGGTGATCGCGTTCGAATCGGCCGAAGATTTCATCGAGACCCGCTCAGGCCTGTCGGCCACGTTCCGTGAGATGATGGGTAAACTGCCGCCGGGAACTCAGGCGGAACTCAAACAAGCCATTGCCGAAGCGATCGAAAGGTACCGCGACAGCGACGGTCAGATAAGGCTGCACAACCAGGCGGTGTGCTGGTCGGCGAACTGAGGGAACCTGTTTCAGGAGGGGGGCGATGACTGACCAGCATCGGCGCGTCGCAATCGTAACCGGGGGGAATAAGGGTATCGGATTTCAGATCTGCAAAGAGCTGGCCGCGGCGGGACTGCAAGTGATTCTGACCGCGCGCAGTCGGGAGCTCGGTAAAGCGGCCACCGAAAAACTAAACGCCCAAAGACTTGGGGTGAGCTTTTGTCGTCTCGACGTCGACCAAGCAGAAAGTATCGAGCAGGCAGCCAGATTTGCCGAGCGCGAGTTCGGGCGCATCGACGTGCTGGTCAATAATGCCGGGATCTCCCTCGACGCCGGCAAGCAGCTCCTCGAGGTCGACATCGAGGCAATCGAGAGCACGCTTCAAACCAACTTTTATGGACCGCTGTTGATGAGCCGGGCCGTGGCGCCGAGCATGCGGCGCAACAAATACGGGCGGATCGTAAATGTGTCGAGCGATCTGGGCTCGATGAATTCGATGGGTGGCGGTTATCCGTCGTATCGAATATCAAAGGCCGCACTGAACGCGCTTACCAAGGTCATGGCATCCGAGCTCAGCGGCACCAATATCAAGGTCAACTCGATGACCCCGGGCTGGGTGCGCACCGACATGGGCGGAGCCGGGGCGCCGCGGTCAGTGGAGCAGGGCGCCGAGACCGCGGTTTGGCTGGCGACCCTGGCGGACGACGGTCCGAGCGGGGGCTACTTCAGGGACCGTAAGCCCACCCATTGGTAGGGGTTGCGCAGGGTTGGCGGCGTGTCAACTCAGATCAGCCGCAGGTCTTTCATCGCGGCGCGAAGTTTTTCGGCGGATGGGGGGGTAATGGCCGTCATCGGCATCCGGACTTCGGGAGAGCACTTGCGGATCAGCGAGACCGCGTACTTAACCGGAATCGGGTTGGTCTCGACGAACAACGCGCGCATCAGCGGGAGCATCTTGTAGTGAATCTCGCGAGCGCGCGCGAAGTCTCCCGCGAGCGCGGCAGCCGCCAGGTCGTGGGTTTCGCGCGGCATGAGGTTGGTAATCGTTGCTATGACGCCCTTGCCGCCCAACGCCATGATCGGCAGGGTGAGAGAATCGTCGCCTGACAAGACCGTGAACTTGTTGCCGCACAGCCGATGGATGTCGGAGATTTGATCCATCGCGCCGGAGGCTTCCTTCACGCCGACGATGTTTTTGATCTCGGAGAGACGGGCGAAGGTTTCAGGCGTGATATTAGACCCGGTGCGGCCTGGGATGTTGTAGACGAAAAGCGGCAAGTCGACGCTCGAAGCGATCATCTTGTAGTGCTTGAGGATGCCTTCCTGGGTCGGCTTGTTGTAATAGGGCGAAATCAAGAGCGCCCCGTCGGCGCCGGCTTCCCGCGCGAAAGTCGTCAGCCGAATCGCTTCGGCGGTCGAATTTGATCCGGTGCCCGCGAGCACCGGTACCCGCTTGCGCGCCTGCTGGATTGCCAGGCGGATGACTTGCTCGTGCTCGGCATGCGAGAGGGTGGCCGACTCGCCGGTCGAGCCGCATGGCACGATCCCGTCGATGCCGCTTTCAATCTGCCATTCGATAAGCTCGCGGAATGCCTTTTCGTCCACGACTCCATCGCGAAACGGGGTGATGAGTGCCGACAGTGCGCCGTTAAACATTGCGTGAACCTCGCTCTACCTTACCGCTCAAAGCGCGAGAATCTTCGACGAGCCGACCTCGAGCCGGGTGCGAAATACTTCCACCGCGTCTCCGGTCATAAAGACATGGTCGGAATCTGCGCCGCGATCGCGCCATTCGATTTCCAGGTTGCCGCCGCGAAGCTCGACCGTGGCCTTGCGCTCAGCCCGCGCCGTCAGGACCGCCGCGACCAAAGCCGCGCAGGCGCCCGTACCGCAGGCGAAGGTCTCGCCCGAGCCTCGCTCCCATACCCGCATCCGCAATCGATCCTTGGCGATCGGCAGGACGAATTCGGTGTTGACGCCATCCGGAAAAAACGGATGGCGTTCGAATTCGCGGCCCAGCGCGGCGAATTCGCTATCGGACTTCTTAAAGATCGAATCGTCGCCGACAAATATCACGCAGTGAGGATTACCCATCGAGACCGCGGTTATCGTTTCGACTTTGCCCGCGACTTCAAGTGGGTATTGGATCACGCGGCCGCCCGCGAGAGTCGGAATATCGCGGCCCTCGAGAATCGGCGCGCCCATGTCGACCGTCGCGCCGCAGATGCGGCTGCCATCGAACTTAAGCCATACGGTCCGGATGCCGGAGTCGGTTTCGACCGCAATTGGATTTTTGCGCGCGACACCTGATTCGTAGGCGAGCCGCGCCAGGCAGCGGATGCCGTTGCCGCACATCGCCCCGCGGCTGCCGTCGGCGTTGTACATCTCCATTTTGAGGTCGGCGATTTCGGATGAGCAAAGTAGAATCAGGCCGTCGCCACCGATGCCGAAACGCCGATCGGAGAGCCTTTTGGCGAGCGCCGCGGGATCGCCGGGGCGGCGGTCGGTTGCCAGCGTGAAGATATAATCGTTGCCGCAACCCTGCATCTTGGTGAATTCGAGAATCGACATCGCAAAACCTTTCAACTCGCCTGCGGTTCGACGATTCTCTCGTTGCGAATCAAATCTTCGAAAGTGTCACGCTCGCGGATGACCTGGGCATCGTGGCCGTCAACCAGAATCTCCGCGGGGCGGGGGCGGCTGTTGTAGTTCGATGCCATCACGAAGCCATAGGCACCGGCGCTCATCACGGCGAGCAGGTCGCCCGGGCGGGGCTCCGGCATTTCACGCTCGCGCGCGAAGAAATCGCCGCTTTCACATACCGGACCGACGACGTCTGCGGTAACCGTTTTCGAAGCGCTGCGCCGCTCAACCGGTTCGATCGAATGATACGCTTCGTAAAGCACCGGACGAATCAGGTCATTCATCGCTCCGTCGATAACCACGAACCGCTTCACATCGGTCTCCTTGAGATAAAGCACTCGCGTGATCAAAATTCCGGCGTTGCCGACCAAGACCCGGCCCGGCTCGGTAATCAGTTTGAGTCCCACCCCGCGCAGCGGTTCAAGGATGGCCTTGGCGTAGGCCGACGGCGGAGGCGGTTGCTCCTGATAAGGAATACCCAGTCCGCCGCCGAGGTCGAGGTATTTCAACGCGAAGCCGTCGGAGCGAAGCCGCTTGACAATCCCCGAAAGCTTTTTGCCGGCCTCGATGAACGGGTCCATCTCGGTGATCTGCGAGCCGATATGAGTGCTGAGGCCGACAATTTCGAGGTCGCGCAACGAGCCGGCCAGCGCGTAGTAGTCGAAGACTTGCGAAAGCGGGATTCCGAACTTGCTGTCGCGATGCCCGGTCGAGATGTGCGGATGCGTGCCGGGGTCGAGATCGGGGTTGACGCGCAAACTGACGGGCGCGCGCAACTTGACGCGACTTGCGACTTCGGCGATTCGCTCCAATTCCGGGCGCGACTCGATATTGATCATCAGAATGCGGGCTTTTAGGGCTGCGGCGATCTCTTCGTCGGTCTTGCCGACGCCCGAAAAGACGATCTTGCCGGGGTCAGCGCCGGCCTTGAGGCAGCGCATCAGCTCACCGACCGAAACGATGTCGAAGCCGGAGCCCATCGAGGCGAACAGCCTGAGAATGCTCAGATTCGACAGCGCCTTTATCGCATAGCAGACCAGATGATCAGTTCCGGCGAAGGCCTCGCTGAAAACCCGGAAATGGCGCCTAAGCGTGCGCGCACTATAGACGTAGAGCGGAGTTCCGAAGCGGGCTGCCAGATCGGTGATCGAGACCTCCTCGGCGAAAAGGCGATTGTCCTTGTAGTCGAAATAGTGCATGAAGACTCGACTTTGAGCGCGTGATTAGCTTCTAGGCATGGTCGTTGAATTCAAGGATAAGACTTGTACCACAGGCCCCGCGCCGCATTAAACCGGACCGCTTGCGCTCCGCTCATCATCGAGCAGCTGGTGCGGGCGAAACCACTTGCTGTGGTAAGCTCGACGCGACTGTGGCGATAGGAAAGATCAAAAGCCTCCTGGTTGCCAATCGCGGCGAGATCGCGCTGCGGATAATCAAAACCGCCAGGGTCGAGGGCATTCGGACCATCGCGGTGTATTCGGAAGCCGACGCGGGAGCAGCGCACGTCGCTGCCGCCGATGAAGCCGTGCCGATCGGTCCGCCGGAACCCTCGCAGAGCTATCTCAAAGGGAGTGCGATCATCGCAGCCGCCCGAGCCAGCGGCGCGGACGCGATTCATCCCGGTTACGGATTCCTCTCAGAGCGAGAAGAGTTTGCGCGCGCGACGCAGGAGAGTGGACTGATATTCGTGGGGCCGCCCCCAAAAGTGATGGCCGCGCTGGGCGACAAGATATCGGCGCGCCGGCTCGCGATCGAGGCCGGGGTTCCGATTGTGCCCGGAATCGAAGCCTCGGATTTGGAATCGGCGCGCGGGTTTGCGCATCGGGTCCAGTTTCCGATCCTGATAAAGGCCTCCGCGGGCGGAGGCGGGCGCGGGATGAGGGTGGTTCTGCGGCAGGAGGACTTGGCGGACTCGCTGGAGGCCGCGTCGCGCGAAGCCCGCGCGGCGTTTGGCGACGGACGGGTCTTCGTCGAGAAGTACCTCGCCAGACCGCGCCATATAGAGGTTCAGATTCTGGGCGACGCGAGCGGAACGATCACCGCCCTCGGCGAACGGGAATGCTCGATTCAGCGCCGGCATCAAAAGCTGATCGAGGAATCGCCATCGCCGGTGGTCGGTGAAGAGTTAAGGGCGAAGATGTGCGAAGCGGCGATCCGGCTCGCCACCCGG
>DASXNP010000145.1:0-3573 GCA_036494985.1 Binataceae bacterium (SeqCode) | reverse complement strand
GCCGGTGCTCAAGCCGTTCAAGCTGTCGAGCCGCGAGCTGCGCCCAGAGGGCTCGCGTGTATCGGTGCGCGGGGTCGAGATCGGCGGCAGACGAGTCACGGTCATCGCGGGGCCGTGCGCGGTCGAAAGCGCGAAGCAGATCGAGGACGCGGCCGACGCGGTCAAACGCGCCGGAGCACGTCTGATGCGTGGGGGCGCTTTCAAGCCGCGCACCTCGCCGTACGCGTTTCAAGGGCTGGAGGGTGAGGGGCTAACCCTATTGGAGAATGCCGGACGGCGAGTGGGTCTGCCGGTCGTAACCGAGATCATGGACCCGCACGACATCGATGAGGTTGCCGAGCATGCGGACATGCTGCAGGTGGGCGCGCGCAACGCGCAGAACTTTGCTTTGCTCCGGCGGCTCGGCAAGATCAAGAAGCCGGTATTGCTCAAGCGCGGCATGGCGACCAAGCTCGACGAATTCGTTATGGCCGCCGAGTATATTCTGTCCGAGGGAAACCCGAACGTGGTGCTCTGCGAGCGCGGCATCCGGACCTTCGAGACCGCCACGCGCAATACTCTGGATCTCAACGCGGTGCCGCTGCTGAAGGAGTGGACCCATCTGCCGATCTTGGTCGATCCGAGCCACGGGACGGGTATCTGGTCGCTGGTAAAGCCGATGGCGCTCGCTGCGGTCGCGGCGGGCGCTGACGGGTTGCTGATCGAGGTGCATCCCTCGCCTGAAACGGCGCTTTCGGATGGTCCGCAGCAGCTCAGACCCGAGACCTTTGCCGAGTTGATGGCCGCTTTGAAGCCGGTTGCGGAAGCGATCGGACGTTCGCTCTGATCGCAGGCCACCGCCAAAGCGTCGGTCAGCGGCCGGGTCGCGGCTAGTAGCGCGACATCGAAATTAAGTCCTTGGCGAGGGCTTTGCGGAATTCTAAACCGAGCAGTTGACGCAGCTTCGGAGTGGCGCGCGCCATAGCCTCCTCGGGAACATTTGCGATGTCTTCCACCATCGGGCGGATTACCTTGCGGCTGTAGTTCACAAGCAGGGCGACCCTCGGTTGATCGGTGTGATTTTTGGAGGTGTCATGCCAAAGGAGCCCGTGCGAGAGGATCGCCGAGCCGCAGCGGCCCGTAAGCTTGATCGCCTCGCGCGCGAATCGCTCGCGGTCGGGCGCGCGACCTCCTCTCTGACTGCCCGGGGCGACCAGCGTCGCACCGTTGTCTTCGGTGAAATCCTGCAACATCAAGATGACTTGCATCATCAACGGCGGACGCACCGGGTGGGGGCCGCGCATCGCCCAGTATGGGTAGTCGATGTGGACGCCCATTTCGGTCGCGCCTGGATTAAGGACTCGAACCGAGTAGGCGCTGAGAGTCATGTCGTCACCGAGCATCGCTTCCGCGATCTCGATGAGGGGCGCAAGCTGGACAAGCTCCTCGAAGATCCTACCCTTGTGAAACAGCCGGCCGACATGATCGTGTCCGTTGCGGCGCGAAGCAGTCTGACCGAACGAGATTTGCTGGGCGGTTGGCTGATCGGCCAGGGCCGCGAGAACCAGGCTGCGAGCCTCGTGCGCTCGGGCGGGCGTGATGAGGCCGGGTAGCACAAAGTAGCCCCCGCCATCGATGAGCTCATTTACAATCGCCGAAACGTTTGACATTCGCTTAGGCCTTGGGCGCGGCAGGCTCTTCTCGGTCAATTCGATCGGGTCCAAGCAACTACTGAGCGCGCGAGGGACACGGCCCGGTGGCCGCGTCCCTCTTCGCAGTCGACTCTAAGCGGCGCGCCTACATCATGCCGCCGGGTGGCATTCCGCCGCCCATTCCGGCGCCGGCGCCCTTACCCTCGTCCGGCTTTTCGGCGATCATGCACTCCGTGGTGAGCAGCAGGCTTGCGACCGAGGCGGCATTTTGCAACGCGCTGCGAACCACCTTGGTCGGATCGATGATCCCAGCCTTCATCAGATCTTCGAACTCCTCGGTGCTGGCGTTGAAGCCGAAGCCGCCCTTGTTGTTCTTGATCTTGTCGACCACGATCGAGCCTTCCCAGCCAGCGTTGGCCGCGATCCAGCGGGCCGGATCTTCCAGCGCCTTCTTGATGATGGCGATTCCGATTTTTTCGTCTTCGTTTGCGCTCAGTCGCTCAAGCGACGCCGACGCACGAATCAGGGCGACACCTCCGCCCGGGACCACGCCTTCCTCGACCGCTGCGCGAGTCGCGTGGAGGGCATCTTCGACACGGGCCTTCTTCTCCTTCATTTCCATCTCGGTGGCGGCGCCGACACGGACCACCGCGACGCCACCCACCAGCTTGGCGAGTCGTTCTTGCAGCTTCTCGCGATCGTAGTCGGAGGTGGTCTCTTCGATCTGGGCGCGAATTTGCTTGATGCGCCCTTCGATATCGGCCTTCTTGCCCGCTCCATCGATTAGCGTGGTGTTGTCCTTGTCGACCACAATTCGCTTGGCCCGGCCGAGATCCTGAAGCGTGATGCTTTCGAGCTTGACGCCGAGTTCCTCGGCGATGAGCTTGCCGTTGCTCAGAATCGCGATGTCCTCAAGCATCGCCTTGCGGCGATCGCCGAAACCCGGCGCCTTGACCGCTATGCAATTGAGCGTACCGCGAATCTTGTTGACGACCAGGGTGGCGAGAGCCTCGCCCTCGACGTCTTCGGCGATGAGCAGGAAGGGCTTACCGGTCTTCGCGATGGTCTCGAGAATCGGCAGCAGGTCCTTCATTGAAGAGATCTTCTTCTCGTGAATCAGGATAAATGCGTCTTCAAGCTTCGCTTCCATTCGCTCCGGGTCGGTCACGAAATAAGGCGACAGATAACCGCGGTCGAATTGCATACCTTCGACCACTTCGAGGGTGGTCTCGAGACCGCGCGCCTCTTCGACCGTGATGACCCCTTCCTTGCCAACCTTTTCCATCGCCTCGGCAATGATCTCGCCTATCGTGGTGTCGCTGTTGGCCGAAATAGTTCCGACCTGCGCTATCTCCTTGCGATCCTTGGTCGGCTTGGACATCGACTTCAGCTCGGACGTGACGGCCGTGACGGCGCGATCGATACCGCGCTTAAGCGACATCGGATCGTGACCAGCGGCGACCATCTTGATGCCTTCGGTGTAGATCGAGCGGGCAAGCACGGTGGCGGTGGTGGTGCCGTCGCCGGCGACATCGGAGGTCTTGGAGGCGACTTCCTTGACCATCTGGGCGCCCATGTTCTCGAACTTGTCTTCCAGTTCGACTTCCTTGGCGACGGTGACGCCGTCCTTGGTTACGTTGGGTGCGCCGAAGCTTTTCTCGAGCACGACGTTGCGACCCTTGGGACCGAGCGTGACGGTGACCGCATCGGCTAACACGTTGACCCCTCTCAGGATCTTTTCGCGCGCCTCTTGCGCAAAGCGAACAACTTTAGCTGCCATTTTGAGGACTCTCCATTGGTTGAGTTTGTTATAGTGATTGAGCCGCGGTTGAAATTTCGTGCCGACTACTCGAGCACGCCGAGGATGTCATCCTCGCGCATGATCAAATACTCTTCGCCTTCGAGCTTGAAATCGCTGCCGGAGTACTTGCCGAACAGGATA
>DASXNP010000144.1:0-3068 GCA_036494985.1 Binataceae bacterium (SeqCode) | reverse complement strand
ATCGTTGTCGCCGAATCGAATCTCCTCGACTGCGACCGTGTCGTTCTCATTGACGATGGGCGTGATCTTGCTAGCAAGCAGAGTCTGAATAGTCTGGCGCGCGTTCGATCGCCGCCGACGATCGGCAACGTCGTCATGAGTCAGCAGAATCTGAGCGATGGTACGGCCGTGTCGCGCGAACTCACGCTGATATAGCGCCATCAGCTCGATCTGCCCGACCGCGGCTGCGGCTTGCCTGACCGCAAGCGAGTTCCAACTTGCAATCGGCTTGGCAATTCGTGAGCGTCCGGCCGCTATTGCTCCCGAAGTTACGACGACTACCTCGCGTCCGCGTGTCATCACAGCGTCGATCTCGCCGGCGATGCTTCGAACGACATCCGGTAGCAGGCCGCCACCGTCGGAAAGTACCGAGCTGCCGATCTTGACCACAACCCGCCGAACGCGCGCAATTAGCTCGGGCTTATAGATGAGCTGCGACATCTATTTGCGATAGCTCTGCTCGATTTTCTGCCATAGCGCCCTGGCCAGTGGCTCGATTCCTAGGCGTTGCTCCGCGGATATCGCGAGCGTCTGAAGCCGTGAGCTTTGTTCGATGTGCGTCGACAACTTGCTCGCCTCGCCAGGAGCAATCAGGTCACACTTGTTCAACGCAATCATCGCCGATCGAAGCGTCAACTCATGGCTGAACGCTTCAAGTTCGGAACCGACCGTCCGCAGATCCGCTTCCGCATTGCCGCTCGCGTCGAGCACGAACAGCAACAGTCGGGCGCGGGAAAGATGGCGCAGAAATCGGATTCCCAATCCATGTCCTTGATGTGCTCCCTCGATCAAGCCGGGAATATCGGCGACCGAAAAGCTTTTCTCTTCCGTGATGAACACGCGTCCGAGGTTCGGCGTCAAGGTAGTAAAAGGGTAGGGCGCGATCTTCGGATGCGCAGCGCTCATCGCGGCAAGCAGGGTAGACTTTCCCGCGTTCGGCAGCCCGACCAATCCGACTTCCGCCACCACCCGGAGCTCAAGGCGCAACCAGCGCTCCTCGCCGGCCGTCCCTGGAGTCGCGATTCGCGGAGCCCGAACCCTGGGCGTCACGAAATGCATGTTGCCGTCGCCGCCCTTTCCGCCCTGTGCAACGATCGCTCGCTGGCCTGGAGTAACGAGATCCGCGAGCAGCTCGCCGCTCTCGTCGCTCATGACCATCGTACCGGGCGGTACTTTCACGATCAGATCAGCGCCGTCCTTGCCGTATTGATGTTTTCCGCGCCCGGGCTCGCCATTCCTTGCGATCAGCCGAGGCCGGTACTTGAAATCGAGCAGAGTCGACATTCCCTCGTCGACTTCACAAATCACGTCGCCGCCGCGGCCCCCGTCGCCTCCAGCAGGCCCGCCGAAAGGCCGATACTTCTCTTGCAGGAACGCGATCGCACCATCGCCGCCTTTCCCCGCATGAACGAATACCCGTGTTTCATCGATGAAGCGCATCGCCAATTGGTTGACGCAGATTATCAAACCGGTTTGCGCGTCGAATCCACAAACAAAAGGCCCCGCTGGTCGGCGAGGCCTTGCTCACGGTTGGGCAGCCCGCCCTCAGCCGGCTGCGGCGGAGCGTCCCTCTTCGGCCGCGGGCGGCTTCGGTTCGACGCTAACTTGCCGCTTCTCCGGTCCCTTGGACTCGTACTTCACGACCCCGTCAATCTTGGCAAAAATCGTATAGTCGCGCCCCAAACCGACGTTGCGGCCGGGATGTATCCGGGTGCCAAGCTGACGAACCAGAATATTCCCCGCTTTGACGGTCTGGCCTGAATAGACTTTGATTCCACGCCGCTGACCGGGACTGTCGCGGCCGTTGCGAGTGGATCCCTGCCCCTTTTTATGCGCCACGGCTGATTTCCTCGATTTTCAGAACGGTTAACTCCTGCCGGTGTCCGTGTTTGCGGCGGTAGCTCTTGCGGCGCTTTTTCTTGAATACGATTATCTTGCTGCCGCGCGGCTGCTGAACAATTTTTGCGCGGACCGCTGCGTTGGGCACCGTGGGTCTTCCGATCTCAGCTGGGTCTCCTCCGCCGATCGCGAGCACCTCCGCAAGAGAGACCTGCGCGCCGACCTCGCCCTCCAGCCGCTCGACCGTTAGCTGGTCGCCGACCGCGACACGATACTGTTTTCCGCCCGTCCTTACGATGGCAAACATGTAAAAATCCGAACCGCTAAGATTATTGGGCGCATCGTACGATGTCAACGCTGACGCCCCGAAACCAACAAGCGAGATCACGGCACGCCCGCAAGGAGGCCTCCGTATGGACGCTTCGCAGACCGTGAAGGTCTCGCCGATCAGACTCGCGCATTTCGTTTTGGTCACCAGTCGGTTCGCTGAGATGAGGCGGTGGTATCTAACCGTGCTTCAGGCTCATGTTCAATTCGACAATGAGACGCTTGCGTTCCTTACATACGACCAGGAACATCATCGCATCGCGCTAGCGAACGTACCCGGCCTCGAAGCAAGAAGCTCAAAGCACGCCGGGCTTCATCATGTAGCGTTCACATACGGGTCGATCGGCGATCTGCTCCATACCTATAAGCGACTCAAGGCCGAAGCGATCGTTCCGTATTGGTGTATCAACCACGGTCCGACTACCTCGATGTACTATCGCGATCCGGATGGCAACTCTATCGAATTGCAGATTGATAACTTCGCAAGCAACGAAGCGCTTAACGGTTGGTTTAAGTCGGGTGCTTTCGAGCGCAACCCGATCGGCGTCAAGTTTGATCCCGATCAGTTGGTGCGGAGGTTTGAGCAGGGCGTCCCGTTTGAGCAGCTGATTCAGCAAGGAGCCGGCGCACCGGCAGAGGTCCCCGTCTGACGGCGGTCGTCGGTTCGGCTTTGGATGTTTCATCTAACAGCGATGGTTCGTTCGTAATCTGGAGCGACGGCGCGCTTGCTCGGGAGAAAACGTGAGCCATCGGGCGAGCGTCGGAGTCAGCATCGAACCACCCAATCTTACCTAGATCGCAATTCATGCTTGTTGGGGGTAAACAGACTGGAATGCGGTACTTCTCGCACAATCCTCAGACCT
>DASXNP010000143.1:0-1538 GCA_036494985.1 Binataceae bacterium (SeqCode) | reverse complement strand
GGGGCCGGAACTGGGAATGCAACCGCGCCCAGGTTGTTGCTGCTATCAATCCCGTAATACAAATACTCAGCCCTCAACAGAATATTCGGCGTCGCCATCCACTCGGCACCGGCGCCCACGACCCAACCACTTTTCGTGGTCGTGTTCGTCGGATTGGCCTGATTTTGGGGCGGAGTAATAAGAAAGAGCGAGCTATACTCAATGTTGGCCCAGGCAGCGCCACCGGTGACGTAAAGCATAGTGTTGTTCAACCAACCAGTGAACCCGAGCTTCGCGCGCGCGCTCGCCAACCACTGAGTGTTGGCATTAAGCGTCACAGAGGCATTGGCGCCCGCAAGAAGCCCATTCGGGCCCAGGGCTGGTTGCGCTCGCTGGTCCGCAAGCGAGGTCCACGAAAAATCGCCTTCAACACCAGCGACCCAAACTGGCGCGAACTGCCAGTTGTAGCCCACTTGAAGACCTCCGACCGCGCCTAGGGCAGAGCTACCAGCAACCGGACCGGACGCATTGGCACCATTGGGGTCGTTGATCGATCCTGACGAGAAGTTTTGCCAAGCGGCGCCAGCGTGAACGCCGATGTAGAAGCCAGTCCAACTCGGGTAGGCGACCGGTGCGGGCGCCGGCGCGACGGCCATGTCGGCCGCAAATGCGGGCGCACTGGCAAGCAATGCCAGTCCCGCGAGACCAAGCTTCCGCATCACCCCACCCCCTTTGCAACCGATTTGACGCGCTCCTCCGCATATTCATGGAACAAGTCTATAGGCGTTCCTGCGGCTGACGACGGTATCGATTTCAACTTGTCCAACAAATAGTTCGACCGTTACTAAACGGTCACACGAGCAACCCGGTGCTTTGTCGCGAGGTAGGCGAAGAGCGAGCTTCGACAAACCTGACATTGGCCGAGCCGAGATCAACAAATGTGTAGTCTGCCGCGATGGACCATTCGCGGGTCAGCGCCTGCTCGCACTTTTCGACTTGATAGGATCTTCGATGTCTAGATGCCGAGGTAAGCCGCCTGCACGTGCTTGTTGCGCGTCAACTCGCCGCTGCTGCCATGTATGGTAACCTTGCCAGTCTCGAGCACGTATGCGCGTTGCACGAGGGCCAAGGCGCGCGCCACGTTCTGCTCAACCAACAGGATCGCGGTACCCATCGCATGAATCTCCTGAATCTTCTCAAACGTCGTGTCGGTGATCACGGGAGCAAGCCCGAGCGACGGCTCATCAAGCATCAGTAGCCGCGGCTTCATCATGAGACCGCGGCCTACGGCGAGCATCTGCTGTTCGCCGCCGCTCATCGTTCCAGCGAGTTGCTTGCGACGCTCGGCTAGGACGGGGAAGATGTTGAAGACGAGCTCAAGAGTACGGCTGCGCTCAGCCTTCGCCTTCGGAACGTAGGCTCCGATCTCAAGATTCTCCTTCACGGTCAGTTCCGGGAATACCTGCCGGCCCTCGGGTACGTGCGCGATTCCCAGTTCAGCGATCTCGTAAGGCGGCAGCGAATTGATGTTCCTGCCCAGGAACGTGATCGTTCCCGTC
>DASXNP010000142.1:0-4317 GCA_036494985.1 Binataceae bacterium (SeqCode) | reverse complement strand
TGAAAGATGTAGAAGGTGCCGCCGGCAGGGGAGCGCTCACAGGCATGATCATCCCACCGCCGCTTTGATCTTCACGCGCGATATGCTCGCAACGAACTTACCGATTGACCCAAAACCCGAAAAGCGAGCCAGCGATAAGTTGAGTTAGGAGCGGCAAGCGTGGTCCTCTGAACGAGCAAGAGGAGGACACGAAGGTGGCGAAGAAGGGACATTCGGAAGAGCAGATTCTGCGGGCACTGCATCAGGCGGAGAGCGGCACGAGGGTCGCCGATATCTGCCGCGAGCACGGGATCAGCGAAGCGACGTTCTACATCTGGAAGAAGAAGTATTCGGGACTTGGTCTGAGCGAACTGCGTGAGCTCAGGCAATTGCGCGAGGAGAACTCCAAGCTCAAGCACCTGGTGGCGGATCTTTCGCTGGACCGGCATATCCTCCAGGAGATCGTCCAAAAAAAGCTGTAAGGCCTCGCCATCGACGCGAGCTGGGGCGGTGGACGAAGGTCGTCTTTGCGCTGAGTACGCGTCGGGTGTCGGGGCTGATGATGATTAATCGGTCGACGATGAACTACCAGAGCCGAAGAGATCCGCAGCACGCGCTGCGAACGCGGCTGCGAGAGCTGGCGGCGAGCCGGGTGCGGTTCGGCTATCGGCGCCTGACCGTGCTGCTCCGGCGCGAGGGCTGGGCGGTGAACGCCAAGCGCATCTACCGGCTGTACACCGAGGACGGACTTGCGGTACGGACCAAGGTGCGCAAGAAGATCGCGCGGCGCGTAGCCGCGTGCCAACGCTCAGAGCAACCCGGCCGAACGAAAAGTGGAGCATGGACTTCGTTGCCGCCCGCTTGATTGACGGGCGCTGGTTCCGGGTACTGACGGTGGTCGATCAGTTCACGCGCGAATGCGTGCTGCTGCTGGCCGACAGCTCACTCACCGGGCACAAGGTCGCATTGGCACTATCACAAGCGATCGCCGCGCGCGGCGCGCCGGTGTCGATCACAGTCGACAACGGAACTGAGTTCGCAAGCAGAGCCATGGAAGCTTGGGCATATCAGTACGGCGTGCAACTCGACTTTATCCGGCCGGGAAGGCCGGTGGAAAATAGCTACATCGAATCGTTCAACGGCCGGCTACGCGACGAGTGCTTGAACGTGGAAGTGTTCTTCACGCTCGTCGACGTGCGTGACAAGCTCGAGCGTTGGCGACAGGACTACAACCAGGTGCGGCCACACAGCGCATTGGCCGACCAACCGCCGGAGACTTTCGCCGCACGATGGGCAGAGACCGCGACGCCCGGCCCGGAACCAGTTCCGACCCAGGCGGGAAAGCCCGCAGCTGACAATTTACTGGAGCTACTCACTTGAGTCTGTTGAGTGCAAAAAACGCCGGTCACACCGGCCTTAGCAGGACCACGGAGGCCGAATCCTCTACTTCGACTTGGTACGCTTTTGCGGGGCATCTCATGAGCCACGGGCTCGCGAACAAGCGTATTGAATATTCAGCTAGTTTTCGATTCCGATTGGGGGGGCATTTGCCATCTCAAACCTCCAAAGGCATTCTTCTTCGCGCATTTCTGAACCGAGGCCCGATGGCGATTGCACACCGCATCGGCGTCAGACTTGCGCGGCTCCGCCGTCGACGAATAGCTCGGTACCGGTGACGAAAGTGCTGTCGTCGGAGGCGAGGAAGACTGCGGCTTTCGCGATTTCATCCGGCTCGCCGAACCGACCCATCGGCACCCGGGTCACTATACTGTCCAGCATCTGCTTGCCTGCAGGACCGGACGCAGCGATACGGTCATAGGCAGGAGTGCGGATAGGACCCGGGCTGACGGCGTTCACGCGGATTTTTCGTTCCTTCAAGTCCATCGTCCACGTCCGCGCGAATGATCGCACCGCCGCTTTGGTCGCACTGTAAACACTCGACGCCGGATTTCCCTTGGACGCCACGATCGAGGCATTCAGGATGATCGATCCGCCGTTCGCAATCAGTGGCAGGGCCTTTTGCACGGTGAACAGCAATCCTTTGACGTTGATGTTAAACATCCGGTCGTAGTTTTCCTCGGTGATTTCGCCCAGCGGCGCGAGCTCCGCGATGCCGGCATTCGCAAACAGAATGTCGATGCGTCCCGTCTTCGCCTTCACTGCGGCGTACAGCTTGTCCAGGTCGGCGAGCTTTGCGACGTCACCCTGAATGGCGGTGATGTTTTTGCCGATCTCTTTCACGGCCGCGTCGAGTTCCTCCTGGCGGCGTCCGGTAATGAAGACATACGCGCCTTCTTCGACGAATCGCTTCGCCGTCGCCAGACCGATGCCGCTATTTCCGCCAGTGACGACTGCCACCTTGCCTTCGAGTTTTCCGCTCATTGTAATTGCTCCATAGTTAAGTTGGTCGAACGTTGTTTGCTCAGATAGTTTCGGGCGCCCAGAAGACCAGCGCTCGCACCTCGATACTTTCGCGCGGCGCTGCGTAGGGTGGGCTGCTCGGATCCTCGAACGAGGTATGCGCGCTGAAGCGCGCGCGGCCGTCGTCCTCCGAGTCGTAGCACTTCAGCAAGATCGCTTCGTTACGTTGCATCCGCGGGAAGTAGTACCAGCGATGCTTCGGGTTGTAGAGGAAGCCGAGAGTTTCGCCGACGCGATTGCGATAGACCAGATCGGTCGGCACGCTGTCCTCGGCATCGAGGCTGCGAGCGTCACACACTGCTAGCGGCGAGCTTTCGATCGGCCCGCGAATCGCGCGCCAGACGTTTATTTCGGCGAAACGATTCCGCAGCAGGCGTTCTGCTTCTTCCGGCAGATGGTCGCGGACGCGTCGCGGCGCAGATTCGAGGCTGTAGTCGTTGTGAACTTGCTTGGCCACTCCGCGCGCTCCCTTTTCCCCGCGTTTCGCGAGCACCGGATTACGCACGATGTGGTCGAAAACCACTACGCGCTCGGCGCCGGTTACCCGCTTTATCAGGCGCTCGACCTCGGGATAGTAGACGGTCTTGACCTCCTCGGGATCGTAAAAATCCTTGACCGCAGTTTCGTGCTCGGTAAGGACGAAGCCGTTGGTGTCGAGTGAGAACTTACTCAGCATCTCGCGGCCGTTATGTATCGCGACGCTTCGCTCGACGTATTTTCCTGACCGGCGCGGAACTCCTGGCGGCGGATCGTAGGCGAAGTTGACCGGCTTGGGCGTCGCCTCGGCGAGGTAGTTCAGCCGTGCGCTCACGACTTGGATCCTAGCGTGCTCGTGTTCCTGGATGCTGGTTTCCATCTCTAGGCTAACCTCCGTTGATTGATTGCGGCCGCGCGCGATGAAAGCTCGACGAAGCGAACGAAGTCTCCGACGCTTTCGATCGCGTCCATGAGCTGAGCCGTGGGTGCTCTCGCGTCCGGGCAGACTCGCAAATCGCGACCGCTTTGGCCCTTCGCGAATTGGCCTTCGTCGCAATGTTCAATGATGTTGTCCATTTCTCAGCCGTTGGCGCTTGTATATACAAGACTCGGACCAAAAAAGTTTTGGGACGTGCAACTCAATCGTCATCGTCGCGATCCTTCGGACGCATCGCCCAGTCCGCGATGACGATTGCTGCGATGCACAAAATTGCGAGCAACAACAACCGGCTGATTTCGTTGTTCATGGCGGCCACCCTTGTTCCTCGACAACGTTCGCGGCAAATGTCTATTGCAAGGTCACTTGGCTATGTCCAGAAGGATCTTTCCGCCGCGTAGCGCGTGCGTGACCGCTTCCTTGATCGACGAGAGCGGGTAGGTGGCGGCCACTGGGATGCGCACCCGACCCGACGCGATCATCTCCGCTGCTTGCGCGATCGCCGGCGCACTTTTGGCCGTCGACTCCGGATGGCCCAACCAGAAGCCTCGCAGGGTGAGCGGCTTGAAGATGACATCGAGCGGGCTGATCGAAATCGGAGACGCGCTCATCGCCGCATAGGAGACGAGTGTGCCGTTGGACGACAGCGTCGATGCGAGCACCCCAGTCGCCGGGCCGCTAACACCGTCCAGCGCGAGGCGTAGCTCAGCCTGACCGACGGCAGCTTTGATCTCTTTCGATACGTTCGGAGAGTCGACGACCACGACATCTCCGCCAATCGCCTCGAGCTCGGCCACCAGCTCCGGCCGCCGCACGATGTTGACGGTCTTTAGGCCGCGCGCTTTCGCGAACGCGATCACCCATCGTCCAACTGCAGAATTGGCGGAGTTCTGCACCACCCATTCGCCGGCCTTCAGATCAACGTACTCGCTGAGCAGCAGCGCGGCAGTCGGAGGATTGATCGCCAGCATCGACGACTGCTGTGGGTCGGCGTTCGGTGGAAG
>DASXNP010000141.1:0-4250 GCA_036494985.1 Binataceae bacterium (SeqCode) | reverse complement strand
TCAAGCGCTCGATAGCGGCGGATGAGTGTGAGGGATCGAAGATCGGCTTAGTGTAAGGACGGTTGGAACTGGTAGTGCGATTGAGAATTTCGCGCAGCTCATCCGGTTTCGGTGGTCCGATCACGATCTTGAACAGAAAGCGATCCATCTGCGCTTCAGGCAGCGGATAGGTGCCTTCCAGCTCGATGGGATTTTGCGTCGCCAGCACGAAAAACGGCTCCTCGAGAATGTAAGTGGAACCGAGAACCGTAACCTGATGTTCTTCCATCGCTTCGAGCACCGCAGACTGGGTCTTCGGGGTCGCGCGATTGATTTCGTCACCCAGTACGACGTGGGCGAAAATCGGTCCCTGCCTGAACTGAAATTCACGCCGACCGTCGGCCTCGGTGAGCACCTGCGTGCCGACGATATCCGATGGCATCAGGTCAGGCGTGAACTGAACTCGCTTGAAGCTCAGCCCCAGCGCTTCGCTAGTCGCCTTGACCAGCAAGGTTTTGCCCAGACCGGGGACGCCTTCGATCAGCACGTGGCCGCCGCAAAACAGAGCCGTGATCACTTTACGAATTGCTTCGCGATGCCCTACGATTACCTGCGCGACTTGGCTTTCAGCGCGGCTAAAAGCGTCCCGGAACTCGGCGACTCTCTGGTCGGCGTTGCGTTGTGGAGCAGCTCCCATTCTTGACGTTTCCTTCTAACGAAGCAGATCGCGGTAGCGTGGCGGAATCAGTTGGCGTTCATCGGGCGTGGCGCTCAAGCGCTCGTCCTTGAGCGGCACGTTGGTATAAGGCGTACTGGCGGTTGGGTGGTCCGTATCCAGCACAATCTTCCCGCTTCCATCGAGGGCGGTAGCCGGCGGGATACGAAACAGCACATAGCGGGCATTCTTGATTTCAACCGGCTCGCCCTTGTCACCCGGCTTGTAGAATCTTTCATACCTGCCCGGGGTAGGGAATTGTCCCAGATGAGTATCGCCTGAGGTTCCGCCAGTGTCATTGGGCGGCGGCTGGTCGCCTTTGGGCTTGGCGGCCGCGTTCGCAGTGTTCTGCGAGTCCTTTTGACCCGGCCGACCACCCGCGGCTTCGAGCGTCCCGCTGCCCGGTTTTGGCGATCCAGCTTGATCACGATCTCGGGCAGCACGCGGCGCGTTGCCGCGGTTTTCGCGCTGGTTGCGATCGTTTCCGCCGCTTTGCCGGGCGTTGGGGCTGGAATCGCGAGCTTCGAGCTTTTGTCGATCCTTTTGCAGGTCCTTGCTCAGTTCGGCAATCTGATTCTCGGCATTGTTGCCATGGTTGTCCGAATCACCCTTGTTGGAGGGGTCGCGAGCGCCCTTGTCCTTTCCAGCTTGATTCGAGCCTGAGCCGGGTTCGCTTCCCGTACCTTCACCGTTGGCCGAGCCGCCGCTGCCCGACCCCGATTGGCCCTGCTTGTCGCCTTTAGCCTGGCCTGAACCATTTCCGGACTGATTCTTGGCGGACTGATTGCCCGCCGGCGTTCCCTTCGGCTGCTGCTCGCTCTGCTTGCTTTGCGGCTTCCGAGGCTGTTCCAGCTCCTGCGAAATCGCGGCGATCAGTTCGAGTTTGTCTTCGCGCGCAATGGACGGATCGTTGAGCGCCCTGGCGGCTTCGCGCAACCGGTCCGCCAGCATTTTGGTCTCGGCCGATCCAGAAGCCGACTTCTCAAGATTGTCGGCGGTCACGAGCATGTGCCGGGCGGCATCGGAAAGAGCAGAGATCGGCTGAATCGTCAAACCAAGCAACGAGGTCAGCAAGACTAGCAGCGCGAGGGTTGCCAGCAGTCCCGATCGAATCGATCGAGCGACCTCAAGCTGGAAAACCGTTGCCGGGTCGAATCTGTAAAGTCTCTCGGCCGCCCGCCGCCAGAGGATTGGGTAGAGGGGACTGCGCGAGGGTTCCCTTCCGCTGCCCCGCGCGGCAGGATCCGAAAGCAGCGCGAGCGTCAGGACCTCCTCTTTGGCCCCGGTTATTCGATCCACTCGTGAAGCGGCTTCCGCGAAAGCCTGCGCTCGAAAAGCGCGGCGCGCCGCGACCGCGCTGAAGACCATCCCGGCGATCGCGCTTGCCCACAGGCTGGCTCGAACCCCAGCCGCAACCTCGGGGATCAATTGGTAACCCCAGCGCGTCCAAGTCAAATTGCCAATTGCGGTGAAGGCGGCCGCCAGCAGCATCGCGGCCACCGAGGGAATGAGGCCCTTTGCTGCTGCTTGGATCGCGGCGAGCGTAGCGATGCGATGCCTCGCGGCGCTGATCACCTCGATCGGATCTACGACTGCCCTGGGACTATCGCTCACTTTGAATGGGTGCCGGCGCCGTCAATGACCTTGCTCATCGATGCGCGCGAGTTGGACAGATTGGCCTGGGATTTTCTCAATTTTGCGATCGCCTTTTCATGCTCGTCGAGTGAACGCGAGAAGAGATGGCTGCCGTCGTTGCTTGCGACAAAGTAGAGGTAGGCCGAGACTGCCGGGTAGAGGACCGCGCGAATCGAGTACCATCCAGGATTCGCGATCGGATGCGGAGGCAATCCGACAAAGTCGTACGTGTTGAACTGGGATCGGGTATGCACCGCCGAATGAGCGTTTCCTGTTGAACCTTCAAAACTGTATTGAGCAGTAGGATCGGATTGCAACGGCATTCCTAAGCGCAGCCGGTTGTAGAACACACTGGCGATTAACGGGCGCTCTCCGGCGACCTTGGCCTCTTTCTCAACGATTGATGCCAAGGTTATCAGCTCGCGCTGGGTCAGACCGGTCTCAAAGCGCCGTTGCTCGATCTTTGCACTCCACATGCTAAAGAACTTTTGCAGCATCGCGCCCAGCAAGTGATCACGGTCGGTCTGCGGGGCGAACTGGTAAGTCGCGGGGTAGAGGTAGCCTTCGGCGCCCAGATTGCCGAGTCCCAAGGCCTTAACCAGGCGACCGTCGGAAGCGGAATGCTCAAACTCGCCATCGCAGATTAGACCCGAACGCTCAAGCCGCTGTGCTATCTGATGAACCGTCTGGCCCTCCGGAATCGTCACCGTGACGACCAGCAAATCGCCGTTTACTAGATGGCGCATCACGTCCGCGATCGTTTCGCCACCGGCGAAGTTATAGGTCCCAGGCTTGATTCGCCGCGCTTCGCCGGTTGCTTCGGCCACAAGGCGCAGTGCTATGCGGCTGCGGACGACCCCCGCGTCGGCAAGTCTGGCAGCGACTGTTTTAAAGGATTCACCACGCGCGATCGAAATAATTTGCGGATGGCCGAGCTTCGCCGACGGCTGAATTGCGTAGTACCAGTAAGTTCCAACCGCAGCGCCGATCGTGGCGGCGGCGACGCCAGCAACCACAACGCCCCGACGAATTCTACTCATCGCTAAAATCCGACCAAAAGCGCAAAGCCAGAACTCTGTCCCGACAGTCTACTCGAGGTCTTCGGACCGCCAGTCATCTAGGTGGTTCACTTCCCTGAGCGGTGCTGGCCAGATACGACTCCAAAATCACCGCCGCGGCATGCTCGTCAATTTGGTGGCTCCGCCGTGATCTACCGAACGGAGCCGCCTTGATTCGCTCGCGCGCTTCGAAGCTGGTCAGGCGTTCATCGAACATTGCGGTCTCAAGGTTCAACTCGCGCCTGACGCCTTCGGCGAAGCTGCGAGCTGCGCGCGCAAGCGAGCCCTCTGTTCCGTCTAGGTTGAGCGGAAGTCCGACGATGAGCTTGGTAATCTCGCGTGGCGACAGCGCATCACGCAAACCCTTTAGATCGGCGGCTAAAGAGGTCCGCGCGATTGTGAACAGCGGATACACGCCGATTCCGGCCGCATCCGAGATCGCCACTCCTAACCTTTTGAAGCCAAAATCGATAGCAGCAAGTGCCATTAGCTTCTCTTAGTCTAAGCTAACAGCAGCACGATCCGCGACCCCAGCCGGAAGTGTTGCAAGATCGCTCTTGGGAGGGTTGATCCGATAGGCCGATTGCCATAGCGTGCGACCCAATGCAGGGCTGGCTTATGGGGAACCAGCGATTGGCAAGGATCTGCACCGTTGCATTTGCGGCCGTCATGGCCGCGTTGGGCGCCGCGCACCTTCTTGCTCAGGGTCGCCAGTCAAATCGGGACACCGCCCCCGATCCCATTCAGCTAAGAACCCGTTCGATTCTCACCGCGATCCCCGATCGTGACGACTTTGCAACCATAGCGGTTGGTGCGAGCCAATCCGACGAGTCGACCGAGGATTCGACCGGGCCAGCGCCAGA
>DASXNP010000140.1:0-4217 GCA_036494985.1 Binataceae bacterium (SeqCode) | reverse complement strand
GCGGGAAACACGGCGTGCGGAGCCATACATTCGTCGCGATTTCCGAGCGGTCCCGCGTCGCGTCCGTTCATGAATACATCCATCATCGCTTCGGGCAGCATCGAGGTGACAAGCTCGGCCATCGAGAGGTCGATATACTGGCCCTCGCCGGTGCGATCGCGATGATGCAGTGCCGCGAGCAACGCGAAGACCATCGCGGTGCCGACCGCGAAGTCCGGCCAGGTGCCACCGATGCCGCAGGGGTAGCTCTCAGGGTAGCCGGTCAGATGGCAGATGCCGGCGAATGCTTGCGTGGTGGGTCCGAATCCGACCGTGCGCGCGTACGGACCATCCTGACCCAGGGGAGTACCCGACAGCATGATTAGATCGGGCTTGATCGCGCGCAGCACATCGTAGCCAAGGCCGAATTTCTCCATGATGCCGACGGTAAAATTCTCGATCGCGATGTCGCTCACCCTTATAAGGCGTTTTGCGACCTCACCACCCTCGGGCCGCGCAAGATCGAGGGCGAGGCTGCGTTTAGAAAAATTGATCGCGTTGTAGATGCCGCTGCGATTCAGCCCCAGTCGGCCGTCGGTACCACTTAAGAAGCGTACGAGATCTGGCGAGGCTTCACTTTCAACCCGAACTACGTCGGCGCCGAGCGCTCCGAGCCACGCCGTGGCGTGAGGTACCGCGAAGATCCAGCCGAAGTCCGCGACCACCAGTCCCTTGAAGGGAAGATCAGTCACGGTTGACCTCTAGGCCAAACGAGTTACCCACCTCACGCCCAAACGCGGCCAGCCACCCTCCTATCAGTTCTACTTTTTCAGGTTGCGTCATCTTACCTCTTGCACCGGCGAAATCTTGTTAGATCAAGTTCTGATCGGCCAGCGCCGAAAGCTCGGACTCGGCAAGCCCGAGGCGTTCGCAGAAAATCTGACGGTTGTGCTGGCCCAAACGCGGAGCGCCGCGCACGATTCGCCAAGGGGTGCGCGAGAATTTATAGGGCGCACCGGGCATGCGAACTTCGCCTGCCGCAGGGTGGTCGTTATCGACGAAGTATCCGCGCTCCCGGTACTGCGGGTTGTTGGCGACTTCGGCGGGAGTGAAGACCGGAAAACATGGCACGTGTTCGGCCTGCGCGCGCGCGAAGATTTCAAGCCGATCTCGAGTCGAGAACCAATCGATGAGGGCGGCTTCGATCACATCGGAGTTGCCGGCACGCGAGGTCCGATCGTCAAACATCGGATCGTTGGCCCATTCGGGATTGTCGAGGGCCCTCTTGGTCCCGCGCCAAAACCTGTCGGTGAGGGGACTGAAACTAACCCATCCGTCTTTGCAGGGGTACAGCCATGGAAGGTTGGACTTTATCCGAGTAAGCGTGCGCAACATGTAGGGAGCGTCGCTGGATTCGTGGCTGTGAATGCCCAGTGTCGGACGAATCATGCTCATCAAGGCGAGCCACTGGCTCACATCGACGTGCTGGCCTGTCCCGGTGCGCTTGCGGTGGAACAGAGCGCACATTGCGGCCGAAGCGGCAGTGAAACCGGTCAGGTAGTCACCCTGGCGGCCGGCCGGTTTTAGCGGCGGCTGGTTTTCCGGATCCGTGACCTGATTGTACGGAGTTTCGTAGCCGACACCGCTCATGTGGGTCGCGACCAGATCGCCGCCGCGAAAATCGCGATAGGGAGAGTCGGCGCCGAAGAAAGAGAGCGAGGTGACGATCAAGCGGGGGAACTGCCGGACCAGCGTTCTCCAATCCAGCCCCAAACGATGGTTCAGGCTCGGCATATTCGGATTGAGCAATACGTCGGTGTCGGCGAGCAGCCGGAGCAGCAGATCACAGCAGCGCGGATTCTCGAAATCGAGCGTGACCCCCAGCTTGTTGGTGTTGAGGTAGAGGTGGAGACCGCCGGTTTCGGGATCGGGGACCTCGTCGCGGAAGGGGCCTCGGCTGCGTTCCTGAGAGCCGGTTCGCGGCGGCTCGATTTTGATCACCTCGGCACCCAAGTCGGCGAAAAGCTTGCCCGCCATCGCCGCGGCGAAAAACGGCAGGGTCTCGAGACAAGGCAATTCGACCAGCTTGATTCCGGTCAGAGCCTGAGCTGGCTCTCGATATGGACTGGCGGCGCTCAAAATTCGCGGTGGCGTCGGCTGGGGAGCTTGTGGGTCGCGCAATCCGTCAACCGGCGACAGGCATCATAGAGCAACAGATCATGGTCGATAATCAATGGGCGGGCTGCCCCAATCCGGCGCCGGGGCGGCGACCGAAACCGAGATAATCTTGAAGAAATCGTCTCGCCGCGATCCTGGCTTGCCAGGCTTTGGCGGCTTGTGCGCGGCGGTCCCTACGGAGGAGTAAGCCCCGTGAAGCTCGCCTGCACCCACCGAGGGTTTCACTTGCTATTCATCGGGCCTTTGCGGAAGCTTTAGACGTTTTTTAAGTTCGCCAAGGAGTTGCGCGATGACCCCGGAGCAAAAGGAAAAACTGGCGGCGCTCCTGCGATCACAGCACGTCGCGACGCTGATCACGCAGGGCGGCGAATGGCCGACCGGAACCATGCAGGCGTTTGCCGAGACCGAGAGCCTGGAGCTGATTTTTATCGTTGGCGATCATTCAGAAAAGTACCAGGACATAGTTCGCAATCCAAAGGTGACGGCGCTGGTGGATAATCGCGATACCGGCAGCGTGCCGACCTTCGAGATCAACCGCGTTTCGTTTCAGGGGATCGCAAACGAAGTGCTTCGCGACTCGACGGAGTGGAACAGTCTTAAGGAGATCTTCCTTAGGAAGAACTCGTTCGAGGCGCCGTTCTTCGCCAGTCCAGGGCTCAAGATGGTGCGCATCGCGCCCGCTCGAATCGCTTACTCGGGCGGGTTGAAGGATAACTTCAAGCTGGCTTTTTAGAGATCAGGCTCGATCGGAAGCACGCAGCCGATCGATCAGATCGAGCAGTTCGCCCATCGAACCCAGGATAAAGTCGGCGGGAGGCTCGCTGTAGTCACGCAGATGGTCGTAGCTGGCGGCGCCGGTCGCGACCGCTACGCGCGCGCCGTATCCGGCGTTGGCCGAAGCCAGCATGTCGCGCGGCTCGTCGCCGACGTACATACAGGCATGCGGCAGAACTCCGGCGCGCATCGCGGTCTGGCGCAGGGCATCGCTCTTATCGAGCGCGCGCAGCGATTTGGTTTGCTGCGTGACGATGTGATCGAGATGCGAAGCGAGGCCCACCATCGCCAGCTTCTCGATCAGCTTGCGCGGTTCGCCGGGGCGGCTGGTGATCACGCCGGTTGCGTAGCCGCGCCGCTTGAGCGCGGCGAGCGTTTCCACGACGTGGGGCAGAACTTCGAGTCGTTCGGCGTTGTCGTTTTCGGTCATGAAGTAAGCGAACGCGAGCTTCGCATAGTCGCGGCGCATCGATTCCGGTATGCCAAGCCACATATCGTTGCGAGCGATCAGGCTATCGAAGCGTTCGCGGGTAAGCGGCGGCTGATGGCCAAGCTGTTCGAGCGCATTCTTCGCGGCGATATAGAGCGGTCCGTGAATATCGACCAGGGTCCCGTCGAGGTCGAAGAAGATCGCTCTGAATTCGCGCGACATATCCAAGGGTTCGACTACCAGTTATATATTCCTTCGAATATGCATGTGAACCAGGCTTTCGGGCGCCGAACGCCCCGCAGAATCGGACAATGAGTTACTGTGATTTTGCGGGCAACGATCCGCTGCATCGCGCTTATCACGACAAACAGTATGGATTTCCGCTCCGACGTGATTCGGACCTATTCGAGCGGCTCATGCTAGAGATCAATCAAGCGGGGTTGTCGTGGACGACAATATTGCGCAAGCGTGAAAATTTTCGCCGCGCCTACGACGACTTCGATCTCGACAAGGTCGCGGCCTATGGCGCCGGGGACAAGGCGCGCCTGCTGGCCGATGCCGGGATAATCCGGAATCGTCTGAAGATCGACGCAGCGATCGAGAATGCGCGGCGGATTGTCGCCATGCGCGACCAACCCGGATCATTCAAGCGCTGGCTTGACGCGAACCATCCGTTGTCGAAAGACCAATGGGTCAAGCTGTTCAAGCAGACCTTGGTGTTCACCGGCGGCGAAATCACCGGAGAGTTTCTGCTCAGCACGGGTTACTTGGCAGGAGCCCATGACGAAAAATGTGAGGCGTACCGGCGTGTCATGAAGGCGCGGCCGCCTTGGGCGCGCCCGGTAGCCGCTCCGGT
>DASXNP010000139.1:0-3326 GCA_036494985.1 Binataceae bacterium (SeqCode) | reverse complement strand
GGGCTCGACAACGATCCGTATCTTCACGTGACGCATAAGGGCGAACCGGGGTTTCTCGGAGTCGCGTTGGAAGCCGAGTCGCTGAAGGATCTGGAAGCTCTCGCCGCCGCCGAGCATGCGTCGATCGAGCCGCTCGACGGTCCGGGCGGCGGCTCCGTGGTGAGACTCACCGACCCGAATGAATTTCGAGTCGAGGTCGTTGCGGGCTGCGCGCCGGCATCGCATATCGAGCTGGCGCAGCCCATCGGGTCGAACGATGCGCATGAAACCCCGCGCCTCAACGCGCCCAAGCGCCTCAAGCGGGACCATCGCATGTGAAGCGGCTTGGCCACTGTGTTTTGGATGTGAAGAACTTCCGCGAGTCCGAAGCGTGGTACAAATCGCGCTTCGGTTTGATAACTTCCGACCAAATCAATTTGGGCTCGTCCGATCAGGCGTTCGGTGCGTTTCTGCGCTGCGATCGCGGGCCGCTTCCGAGCGACCATCACACGGTTTTTCTTCTCGGCACCGGGAAACCGCGGTTCAATCATACCGCCTATGAGGTCGCCGACTTCGATGACCTGATGTGCGGCCACGAATGGCTCAAGGAGAAAGGCCGGCGGCACGAATGGGGCGTCGGGCGGCACATCCTTGGCAGCCAGATCTTTGACTACTGGCGCGATCCATGGGGGCATACCGTCGAGCATTGGACCGACGGCGATCTGCTGGATGCCGCCTGGGGCTCCCGCACCGCTGCGATTCAGGATCTGTTAGGTACCCAATGGGGACCTCGGCCGCCGCAAAGGGTGGGATCATAAGGAGCTTTTCAAATGAAACTGGTCAGGCACTCAACCAACAATGGCGCCAAGATCGGCGCGGTGAAGGGCGACGGCATAGTCGATCTGTCCGGACGAATCGCGTCGATCGGCGACAACATGATCGAACTGATCGCGCGGTGGTCCGATCTACGCGAATCGGTGCAGCAGGTAGTCGAACGGTCCGCTCCGGATATCGCACTCAGAGAAGCGCGGCTGCTCGCTCCCGTTGCGCGGCCCGGCAAAGTGATGGCAATCGGCCTCAACTACGCCGATCACATCAAGGAGACCGGGCAGAAGACGCCGCCTCATCAGATTTGGTTCACCAAGGCGGTCACCTCGATCAACGGACCCTTCGATCCGATCGAGTTGCCGATTGCGTCGGAGCAGGTCGACTATGAAGCGGAGCTGGTTGTGATCATCGGCCAGCGCTGCAAGCAAGTACCGAAGGAGCGTGCCGCCGAGGTGGTATTTGGATATTGCGCCGGCAACGACGTTTCCGTTCGCGACTGGCAGATGCAGACGACGCAGTGGGTGCTTGGGAAGTCCTTCGACACCCATGCTCCGATTGGCCCATGGATCGTCACCGCGGATGAACTCAGCGATCCGCATACGATGGGCATTCGATGCCTGGTGAACGGAGAGCTCAGGCAGAATTCAAACACCGGGAACCTGGTCTTCAACGTTTACGATCAGATTGCCCATCTGAGCCGCGCGATGACGCTGGAGCCTGGCGATGTAATCTTCACCGGCACGCCGGGCGGTGTGGGACTGGCGATGCGTCCCCCGCGATGGCTTAAATCGGGGGACAGGGTTCGAGTCGAAATCGATCGCATCGGTGAGATCGAAGCTGTCATGCAGCCTGAGGGAGCCGTGCTTTAGCTTCGCCGGGAGAAACTCTATGGCATCGATAAACCTGGTCGAGAGCGCCAAACGAATTGCGCCGCAGCTCGCCGAGACGACTGCCGAAGACAACAGCCTTCGCCGTCTGAGCGATCGCACATGGAAGCTGTTGCTCGAAGGCGGCTTTGTCAGATCGCTGCAGCCGGTCCGATGGGGCGGCGGCGAAGTTTCGCTCATTGAGTTCGTGGACGCGATGATGGAGATCGCGCGTGTCTCGCCTTCTGCAGGATGGGTCGCCGGCGTCATCGCAGTCCATCCCTGGCAGCTGGCGCTGTTCGATGAAAAAGCGCAGCGCGAGATGTGGGACGAAAATCCGGCGACGATGCATTCGTCGTCATTCAATCCGACCGGAAAGGCAGAGAAGATCGCAGGCGGGTACAAATTGTCCGGACGATGGTCGTTCTCGTCAGGATGCGATCATTGCCGCGGCGTGATGCTTGGAGCGATATGCGGAACGCGGGAGATCATGGGCAAGCCGGTTCACGATTTTCGCTCATTTCTGGTCATGCCCGATCAATACCGTATCGATGACAACTGGCATGTCGCCGGTCTCAAAGGCACCGGCAGCAAAGATGTTGTCGTGGAAGACGCATTCGTCCCCGACTATCGATCGCAATCTCATATCGATTATGCGATGGGTCTGCCGCTCGAGGGCCAGCAACTGAACGACGGATCGCTCTATCAGATGCCGTGGTCAGTTGTGTTTCACACCGCATTGGTTTCGTCGATGCTCGGTTCAGCCAGAGGATTCATCGATACCTGGATCGCACAGACCCGCGATCGCACGCTGAGCTTTGGCGGCCGCGCGGCCGACGATCCACTGACGCAACAGCGGCTCGCCGAAGCGTTGTGGTCCGTGGATGCGACCGTCGCGCGGATGCGCGCGGACATTTTGGAACTGTCGCAAATGGCCGAAGCGCGAGAGGCCGTGTCCCCTCGGCTTCGCGCGCAAGTACGCTGGAATATGAATCGCGGGTGCGAGCTAATCGCCCAGGCAACCGGCGACCTGTTTCGTGCGGCGACCGGACGTGCAGTGTTTTCGAATCATCCTCTGCAGCAGAGATTTCAGGATCTGCAAGCGGCAATGGCGCATGCCTATATGGCGCCAGACCCGCTAGCGCGGGCGGTCGGCGGATTTCTGCTCGGCACCTCAAACCCTGAAATCGTCTTCTAGAGGACGCAGGGTCGCACCGCCAAGTGATCGAGGGCGGAGATAGGAACCTATTCCGGTCCTGTCACAACCAGAACTGAGCAATGCACGCGGCGCTGGCCAACTTATGAGCTTATGCGCGACCTACTTGCTATTCCGCGCTCTTCGCGAGCAGCCCACGGGTGAACTCAACACGGCGCGGCACGACGCGCACAGCGGCTTCGACTGCTAACTGCCTTCGCAGTTTACGGAGAGTTCAGTCCACGATCCCTGTGCGTGGCGAATTACTGATTTCCCCAGAATCAGCAATTCGCGACACACAGGCGGAGGAGCAATTCATGGGTGCGCTCCGGACGCTCGAAGCCATTGCGAACAGCCTGCATACGCCAAGCCTGAAGAAGGCGCCGCTCGCGTCCCAGCCGGTCGTGGAACTCTATTCGGCTCTCGACCTCAGACCGCCGATCACCCCCTAAGCCATT
>DASXNP010000138.1:0-1793 GCA_036494985.1 Binataceae bacterium (SeqCode) | reverse complement strand
GCGATTCGCAGCATCGTGCGCTCGGCGGGGGCCGCGAATATTGAAGTGTATGGCATCAGGCGCGGCTTCGAAGGATTGATTTACGGAAATTTTGAGCCGCTCCCGAGCCGCGCGGTTGCCAACGTCATCCAGCGCGGCGGCACGATTCTCGAAACCTCGCGATCACCGCTTTTTTATAGCGAGGAGGGGCGCGCCCGCGCGGCCGAAAATCTGCGCTACCGCGGGGTCGAAGCAGTGGTCATGATCGGCGGCGACGGCACGCTCGCCGGTGCGATTGCGTTCGAGCGCGAAGCGCGAATCCCAATAATGTTCATTCCCGCCTCGATCGACAACGACGTGCCGGGCACCGACTACGCGATCGGTTTCGACACCGCCGTTAACACGGCGCTCGAAGCAATCGATCGCATCCGCGATACCGCCTTCGCCGGCGAGCGGCTGTTCTTCATCGAGGTGATGGGGCGCGACTCGGGTTTCATCGCCCTGGCGGTTGCAATCGGCGGCGGGGCGGAAGCGGTCATCTTGCCCGAGACCAAATGCGACATGGATGACCTCTGCCGCCGCATCGAAGAAAGCCAGAGTCGCGGGAAGCGGTCCTCACTCATCGTCGTCTCCGAGGGGCCGCGTACGGGCGGGGCCTTCGCGATCGCCGAAGAGGTAAGGGCGAGAGTCGGGATGCCCGCGCGAGTCGTGGTACTTGGCCACATCCAGCGCGGTGGGGCGCCCACCGCGCGCGATCGCCTGTCGGCCAGCCGGATGGGTGCGGCCGCCGTTCGTGCCTTGGTCAAACATCGCTCGTCGTCGGTAATCGGTGAGCACAAAACCGACCTGGTCTACGTTCCGTTCGCCGAGGCGATGGATCGCCGCCCGAAGATAGACCCCGACTCGGCGCGTCTGGTGCAAACCCTTTCCGTATAAGGACTTGGCGTCGAGCCTTTCGTCGACGACCAAGCTCGGTCTTTCGCCGATCGTTCGCTTTGCTTGCCGGCCATCCGTGCGACCCCTCGCAGCGACGCGTCAAGCCAAAGGAATTCTGCGACCTCGACTCGATCGCAAAAACCGTGTAACAAACCGCCGGGTAGTGGGGAATACAACCTCTGCGAAGCGCATCTTCCCAGAGGAACCAAGCAAGGTGCAGAACCATTCGACGCCCAATCACTTGCCCGGCGGTGCAGCGAGCTCCGGCGGCGCCTACTCGATGGCTCCGGTTGAGCGCATGCTCGGCTTACATCAGATCCTTCCTTGCCAGTATTTTGATCTTTCCGGTGGCCATCGCCTAAGCGGGGAACAGCGCCTGATGCTGGCCCTGTTGGCTGACGCGATCAACGTCTTCCAAAGTGGATTAACGGCCCGCGGCGTCGGCAAGCGGATGCTCTACCTCGAAGCCGAACGCTGGATTCTCGACTCCAACCTAGCCTGGGACGCCTTCAGCTTCGAGGCGGCCTGCGAAGCGCTGGATATCAATCCGTCAATCCTGCGCCGGCGCCTGATCGATTGGAAACACAGGGTAAGCAAGCAGCAGGGCATGCCCGCCGCCGCACACCTGCGCCTTAAGATCACGGCTCGTCCGCAGCGCCTGAGCCATCAGCGCCGCAAGATCACTTCGCGCCGCCGCTTGCAGACTCGAGTTCCATAGTTACTAAGTCACAGCGCGGGCTTCGCCGCCCGGCTCGTTTTTCGTGTTCGGACGCCCTTTTGCCAAGAGCAGTCCTGAGGTAAGTTTGCCTCTTGCCGTTGACGGACGGTTCGCCCGCGGGTTCGCCGAACGGAGGCCTGGGAGGAACATCTTTGAAAGA
>DASXNP010000137.1:0-2621 GCA_036494985.1 Binataceae bacterium (SeqCode) | reverse complement strand
CCATCCGCCAGTTGGCCATCAGGTAACGGTAGATGTAGGCGCGCACCCACCACACGGCGTAGGAGGGGAAACGGATACCGCGGTAAGGATCGAAATTGCGGACGGCTTCCATCAAGCCGATATTGCCCTCCTGGACGAGGTCGAGAAGGTTGCGGGTCGCGCGGGAAAACTCACGAGCGATTTTTACTACCAGCCGCAGATTGCCAGTGACCAGCTTGTAGGCGGCTTCGGGGTCTCCTGTGGTTTTGTAGCGACGGCCAAGTTCGGCCTCCTCTTCGCGGGTGAGTAGAGGAAAGCGGCGGATATCGGCGAGATATGCGGCAAGAGGATCGATCGGGACCAGCGCCGAGTGGTCGGCATCGGCGTCCGATGAATTGGACGCTGGCGCGAGACGAGCAGGCAGATCGGGATGCTCAGACTCGGCTTCGGGTTCGTCCCGGGCAAGGGCTTGATCCGAATGGGGGTCATTCAGAGAGAGATCTTGAACGTCAACAATGGGTGTCGCCGGAAGATCCTCTTCGGCGATGAGATTGGCCTCGGCAGTCAGCACGTCATCGGGCCGTGTCCCCGAACGGGCATCAGTCTTTAAAGCACGACGCAGACGTCGAGGCTTGCCGCTGCGGAGGACTTCGATAGCTGCGGGCGCGGGCTTATCCTTTGACTTGCGGGCCACGCGAAAACTCTGACGCCGCGATTAAACGGCGAGCGTGCAATCAACTATAACGTCTATAACGTCAGTCGAGGAGCGGCGCCATTTGACGGCCGCGACTTGCAAGAACTAGTCGGGGCTGGGCTGCTCGACGAGAACCTTGCCAGCTGCGATCTCACGCAGCGCGGTAACGAGTTCTTTGTTGGTGGATTCCACTAGCGGCTGTGCGCCCTTGATCAGCTGCTTGGAGCGGCGCGCGGCAGCCAGAACCAGTTCAAAACGGTTGGGAACCCTCGCAAGACAATCTTCTACTGTGATTCGAGCCATCGACTACAGTGTTTCAGTCGGCCGAGACGGTTGTCAACGGACCCTGCGGCCAATTGCGCGAGCGAACTATTCGCGAAAAGCGTGGATCACCCCAGCGAGTGAACCTTGGGCTTTGAGGCGGGCGGCGCACGAAATGGATGCGCTGGCGGGTGGCGGCCACCGCAGCACCCTGGCTCGTAACGGTGTTGTCTCTTCTGACGATGCGCTGGTATTTCGCTGCGGGTAGTAGGTCCAGCTCGATGGCGCTTGGGCGAAAAACTCTCGCTTGCCGATCGAACCAAACCGTCAAAACTTAGCGAAGCTTTTCACCGCGTCCGCGCTTGGATTGCAGCGTGACGTGACCACCCTCGCCCGCCCATCGGATCTGCCGCGCCAGGCCGTTGAAGATATCCAGTTCGCGGCCGCTGAGACCACTGCGGGCAACGACTTCGCGCAACGCCGACATGATGCGCTCCGAGCTGTCAGCTGCGATAAAACCGATCGCCGTCAGAGCCTCCTCCATTCGATCGACCATCGAATCGATCTCAACGGCGCGGGCGCGCGCCGAGCGCGACGGTAAGGTCGGCGTCGAAGGGCCTCGATCGACGGGGTTGGCCATCCGACCAGCCATGGCGAGCTCGTACGCGACGACCATCACAGCCTGAGCGAGATTGAGCGAGTTGTACGCGTTGTCGGCGGGGATCGTAGCAAGAAACTGACACAACTCGAGTTCCCGATTGCTCAGTCCGTGATCTTCGGGACCGAAGACAAACGCGATTTTCTCCTTCGAAGTGACCAGCGATGCGCAGGTCTCACGAACGCCGAGCGCGCAATGGCGATAGGCGCGCTGACGGCATGTAGTGCCGATGGTTAGGGTGCGGTCGGCCAGCGCCGATGGCAGGTCCGTGAAGATTGGGGCTCGATCGACGAGTTCAACGGCGTGAACAGCCATTGTTGAAGCCTCGCGCTTCTTCGCGGGGTCCCATCGCGGCGACCCAACCAATCTTAGATCGCTGAGTCCCATGTTCCGCATCGCGCGCGCGGCCGACCCCACGTTGCCCGCAGACTGCGGTTTGAAGAGTACGAACGCGACGTTCATAGGACGGACGTGACAAGCTAACCTAGTAACATTATCATCAGTCAGCAGATTTCCGGTATCCGTCGCGTGATAGATGGAAAACTCCGCCGCGGCTGTACGAGGTCACGGATGAAAATAGTATCGTTCGGCGACGTGCACATGGCGACCTCAAATCTTTCACGAATGAAAGAAGTGATGAAGGACACTGACCTGATCATATTATCGGGCGACCTGACAAATTTCGGCGGTGCGGACGACGCGTCGCGTGTGATCGCGGATGCGCGCGCCTGCTGCCCGAATGTTCTGGCTTTGCCCGGCAACCTGGACCAGCCCGAAGTCGTCGATTTCCTTGAAGCCGAAGGCATCGCACTGCATGGAAAAGGATTGGTGATAAACGGCGTGGCGATATTTGGCTGCGGCGGGTCGAACGTCACTCCTTTTAAGACTCCCTTGGAGCTGAGCGAGCGGCAGATCTACGAAACGCTGACCCGCGGGTATGACAGCGTCGCCGGCATGCGCCCCCTGTTGATGGTCTGCCATGCGCCGCCTTTCGAAACCAAGTGCGACCGCCTAATTGGAGGCAAGGCG
>DASXNP010000136.1:0-2446 GCA_036494985.1 Binataceae bacterium (SeqCode) | reverse complement strand
CGTAGTCAACAGCGTAAACGTTAGGATTAATCGCGGAGAGGTGGTTGGTCTGCTTGGGCCCAACGGCGCAGGTAAGACCACTACGTTCTATATGCTCGTGGGGCTCGTGAAGCCCGACAGCGGCAAAATAATGCTGAGCGGGTCAGACATCACGATGCTCCCGATGTATCGCCGCGCGCGCCGCGGAATCAGCTACCTGCCCCAGGAAGCGTCAGTATTTCGTAAGCTTTCGGTCGAGCAAAACCTGCTCGCGGTCCTGGAGACGCTTCCGCTAACTCCCGAAGAGCGGCAGGCGCGGCTCCAATCGCTGCTAGATGAATTGGACATCGCGCGCCTTGCGAAATCGCCCGCCGGAGTGCTTTCGGGCGGCGAGCGCCGCAAAGTCGAGATCACGCGGGCGCTGGTGCTCGATCCGTCGTTCTTGTGCCTGGATGAGCCGTTTGCGGGTATCGATCCGATCACCGTAATCGAAATCGAACGAATCATCACGTATCTCAAACAGCGCGGCATCGGAGTTCTGATGTCCGAGCATAACGTGCACGAAACGCTCTCGATTATCGATCGCGCCTACGTGATTCACGACGGCAAGATACTGGTCGAAGGAACGCCCGATCAGATTGTCGACAGTGCGGTGGTACGGGAGGTCTTCCTGGGCGAGAAATTTCAACTGGCTAGGCGACGCGATTAGTCGCCGCCCGAACCTTCAAGTCGCATGCTTGGGCTGCGGCCCGGAGTCGTGGTCTGCTACGATTCGGCTCATGGGGGAAGCGAATCCACAATCGGAAATTGAAAAAAGCCTCAGCGAGTTGTTGGCAGTGATCGTGGAACTTCGCCAGCGCTGTCCGTGGGATCGTGAACAAACCGCGGGCGGGATGGCCAAGCATCTGATCGAAGAGGCTTACGAAACCTTTGACGCGATCAACACCGGTGAGCCGCGCGCGGTCCTCGACGAATTGGGCGATTTGTTGGTGCAAATTCTGTTTCAAACTGTCATCGCCCAAGAGCAGCACAGCTTCGACTTGAAAGACGTGATCGTTCAGGCCCGGGAGAAGCTAGTTCGCCGACATCCGCACATCTACGGCGGCGTGACCGCGAATGACCGGGACACGGTCGTCTCGAATTGGGAGAAAATCAAAGCCGACGAGCGCGCCGAAAAGGGTGCGGTCTCGGCGCTCGACGAAATCGCGAGCGCAACGCCGGCGTTGATGTTTGCCGAGAAACTCGGAGTGCGCGCGCGCGGCGCGGGAATGGATTGGGCTAGCATCGGCGATGTCTTGCGCAAGGTGCGCGAAGAGCTCGCAGAGGTGGAGGAGGCGCTGCTGCGCGGTGAGGTCGACCAAGCGGCAAGTGAGATTGGAGACTTGCTGCTGGCGATCGCGAACGCGCCCAGATTCCTCGGACGCGACGCGGAGAGCATCCTGCGCGCGGCGTGTGGAAAATTTGCGGTGAGGTTCAAGCAGGTCGAGGCCTTGGCTCGCGACCGCGGAAGGGATCTCAGATCGATGCGACCGGACGAAATAGACGGCCTGTGGCGCCAAGCCAAATACCCGCGCGGCGGCGGTTGAAAAGTAGGACTGGCATTGGGTCATTTGAGGAGCTTCGCGCAGATGCCTGGCGGCGCCCAAAGCGCGGGAACTGAAACTTAGCGGACAGCACCCGATTGACCATGGCGGGCGCCGTTGCTAGCTTTTTGGCGCTATGCCTCATATTCCAAACCATCCGTCGGCGGAGAAGCGCCATCGGCAAAACCTCAAGCGACGGATCCGCAATCGCCAGATCAAGTCTCATGTGCACGGAGCCGTAAAAGCTGCACTGGAGGCGATCTCCTCGGGTGATTCGGTCAAGAGTGACGAAGCTTTTCGGGCCGCGGCGAAGGAATTGTCCAAAGCCGCCAGCAAGGGTGCGATCCACAAAAATACCGCGGCACGCAAGACTGGCCGGCTCGCGGCAAGGCTGCACAGGACACAATCTGCTTCCGGCAGTTGACGAGATTTCTGGCTCTCTAAGCGCGCGGCAGCGCAAGCGGTCTCAAACTGGCGGTAGCGTCGTGCTTAAGGGCGAGTCAGGCGCAAGCTCGGTCTTGCCTGAGGCCGTCAATTCAAGCACTAAACCCGCCAGCGCCTGGCGTTGGTTTTTAAGCTTACCGAGCTTGAAGCCTGCATCGAGATCGACCGCCGCGCGATAGGCTTTCGACAAAACCGTCAATCCGTAACTGCGCGCGCCATCGATCGACCGCGCCGCCAACGGGCTGAAGGGGGACAGTCCCAAGCTGCGCGCGATGTCGGGGTCGTCCAGACCTTTGGATTGCAAGGCCGCCGCCGTCAGCATCCGTCGCAAGCTCGGGATTATTTCCACCGCCAGCAGTTCGAACGGATCGCGACCGAGCTCGATTGCGCGATCAATCGTGGCGACGATCTCATTGGTGTTGCCGCGCGCCAGCGCTTGC
>DASXNP010000135.1:0-8629 GCA_036494985.1 Binataceae bacterium (SeqCode) | reverse complement strand
ACTGGCCGCCAGTCATGGGCGGGATGGCGAGCCCAGACTTTACGAGACTGACTGAAGGACTAAAATGGTCATTTGTTCATCTTGGCAGGACTTTTCTGATATCGTGCGTGAAGCGGGAGCGTACTTCAGGGAGGGTGACGCCGCGCACGAAAGGGAACGACGCCAAATAGTGAAATGCGCGATAAGCTAAATGAGCGGACTGGGGAGCGGCTGCTTGGCTAGGCTGCCGGTTTCTTTGCTGGTGGCCTCGTGGTGCACGGTTTGGATCACTTCCGGCGCGGGTTTGATGCTTTAACGGCGCAGGTCTACTGGGCGGGCCAGATCCCGTCCGCGCTGGGATTGATCGCGATCGCGCTGGTTCTTTTCAGACACTATCTGGCGCCTTGGGTTGCGGTCCTGGTGGGATTTCCCATGGCGCTCGGCGTGGCGGCTTCGCATCTGTTACCGCGCTGGCGCTCGTTGAGCGAGGCCTTTCCCAGCAGCGCAGTCGATGCGCTTTCTTACGCCGCCGTGCTCACCGAGATAGCCGGCGCGCTAGCCCTCGGTGTGGCCGGGGCGTGCGTCTTGCTCGTCTCGGGGCGCCTTCCAATTGACCCTCGCGGGCCGCTCGCGGCGCGCTAGCGATTGCTCGTGACCAAGGCCCCCGGACCACCGGACGGTCAGCAAACCGCGCCAAGGATCATACGGGGTGAAACAAATGGGCTTGAAGAGTCGTTATGGAGACTGGGCGCTGGTTACGGGTGCGTCGGCTGGGATTGGAAAGGAGTTCGCGATTGCGCTGGCGAAGGAGGGCGTCTCGTGCGCGATCACGGCGCGGCGTGAGGATCGATTGCGCGAACTCGCAAGCGAGCTGGAGTCGAGGTACCAAGTGGCGACGCGAGTGATCCCGTGCGATCTCGCCGCGGTCGACGGCGCGGACCGACTGGCGTCGACGGTGGCGGACCTGCCCATCGCGATCCTCGTAAACAATGCAGGATTCGGATACTCCGGGCGGTTTGAGAAGCTCGAAACCGAGCGGCTGCGGGCGATGATCCAGGTCAACTGCGTGGTGCCGGTGGTGCTGACGAGCCTGATTCTGCCGGGGATGCGCAAGCGCGGACGCGGCGCGATGATAATCGTGGGATCGGTCGCAGGGTATCAGCCGCTGCCGTTGCATGCGGTGTACAGTGCGACCAAGTCGTTCGATTTGCTCTTCGGCGAGGCATTGTGGGGCGAATTGCGCGGGACCGGAATCGATGCGATCGTGCTGGCGCCGGGCGCGACCGACACTGAGTTCCATGAGGTCGCGGGCGAGCGGGATATCAAAGGTGAGCCGGCATCAAACGTGGTGCGGGTGTGCCTGGAGGCTTTAGGCCACCAGCCGTCGGTGATTTCCGGTTGGTTCAACTGGGTGCGGGCGCAGACCCTGCGAGTCGTACCGCGGGCGCTGGCGGTGACGATCGCGCGCAAAGTGGTCGAGGGCTACACACCGGAGGCGCGGCGTTAAGAGCCGGCTCCCTTCTAGTGACCGAGGCGGCGGCCCACAGCTAGCTCGCCGGAAGCAGCCAGCTCCGCCGGCGCGATTTTTTTTGGCGACGAGTCAAAGCGAGCGCGTTTGATGACCAGCGTTGCGCCGTGCAAGGCGATGCGCATCGCCGAGGAATCGATCGCCGTGATGGTTCCCGCGGGAATCGTTCGGGAATCAGCTTCGAAGACGGGTTCGTAAAGGCGCAGCTTGCGCCCGCTGGATAGCACGAATGCGCCGGGCTGCGGATCGCATCCGCGAATCAGATTGTAGATTTCGCGCGCCGGTTTGGCGAAATCGACCTGCGCGTGCTCATCGCGGCAAATGGGCTCGTAGGTAGCCTGCGATTCGTCTTGAACAATCGAGGGGGCGCGCCCGGTTTTGATCAGATCGACCGAGTCGAGGACGGCTTCGACGCCGAGCGCAAAGAGCGTGTTGAAGTAGAGCGAGCCGGTGGTATCGGCCTCGGCAATCGGAACTTTCTTCTGGACGATGATCGGACCGGTGTCGATGCCCTTGTCCGGCCAGAAGACGGTGACGCCGGTTTCGGCGTCACCGTGGATGATCGCCCAATTGATCGCACTCGCGCCGCGATGGCGCGGGAGCAGCGAAGGGTGGAAGCAAATCGATCTGTAGCGCGGAAGATAAAGGATGCGCTCGGGCACGATGATCGTGACGAAGGCCAGGATCGCCAGCTCGGCGTTCAGAGCTTTGAAGTGTTCGAAGGCGGCGTCACCCTTGAAGGATTCGGGCTGGCTCAGCGGCAGGCCCAGTTCGAGCGCTTTTGACTTCAGTGGGTCGGGTCTCCCGTGCGGAGAATCGGCTGGAGCGAAGACATGGACAATCTCCTCGCCGCGAGCGTGGAGCTCCGCCAATACTTTTTCGGCGAACGCGGCCTGTCCGATCAGTGCGATGCGCAAATGATTAAAGCTCCATTTTTCTGACTACGAATCGCACGCCGCACCGATCGTGGCAAGAGCGTCCGCGAGCTTCTTGAAACGACGGATTGACTAGGCCGACCGCGCGAAGCTTAACTGTCCGACTGATGAAGGCTCGCGGAATACTTCTGCTGACCGCCCTAGCGCTCGCCGCCACGCCCTCGCCGCGCGCCTTCCCACAGACCGCCAGGAGTCGACTTTTTATACTCATGGTGTGGGACGGTCTGCGGCCCGACTTTGTGACACGGCAGGACACGCCCAATCTGTTTCGGATGGCGCTCGAGGGCACGCGATTCGAACGCCATCATTCCGTGTATCCCACCCTGACGGTCGTCAACGCGACCGCGATGGCCACCGGTGGAAATCCGGGCTCGGATGGAATCGAAGGAAATGTGATGGAGTTCGCGCCGCTCCTGAGCCAGAAGTCGGTCGGTGAGGGACCGGGTGCGAAAGAGCTGCTGGAGGCGAAGGCGGGACCGGTGAATCTCGAGAACTCCAGTATGATCGCAGCGCTAAACGGGCCAGACGCACTTGCGGGTCGGCTCCTAAGCCTCGACACGGTCGCCCAGGAGGTCGAACGCGAGGGGGGCTATGTCGCAGTGCTGGGCAAGCGGGGGCCGACCGGCATTTGGGAAAATCGGGTAGCGAGCGGCAGCGACGATAAGGAGTCGATAGGCGAGTCGAAGGGGGACTACCTCTTCGCCAGCGACGATATGGTCAAGCCCGATGAGGTCGCGCCGCAGATAAGCGGGCAGATGACCGAGTTGCCGGAGCATTCGTTTCCCCTTACAGAGCGCGATGCGTTCTTTACGAGGCTGGCAATCCAGCGGGCCATACCCACGGCGAAGAGCGCGACCGAGAAGGGCAAGCCCGCGCTGATCGTCTTGTGGCTGCACGATCCCGATGCAACGCAGCATCATGCGGGGCTTGGCACGCTGCCCGCAGAGCAAGCGCTGGCGAGTTGCGACGCAAATTTAAGGAAGGTGCGAGACGCAGTTGCAGCAGCCGGGATCGGCGATCGTACGGACCTGATGGTGGTGTCCGACCACGGATTCGCGACCCTCCGGGTGGTGGTAAATCTGGCGCAAATGCTGGTGACCAACGGCATCAAGCGGTCGGCGGACAGCGCCGATATCACGATCGCGCAAAATGGCGGAACCGATCTGGTTTACCTTTCGGATGCGGATTTCCCAACCAAGGAAGCTAAGCGGGCGGTGCTGCAGAAGATCGTGAATTTCGCCGAGGCACAGGAATGGTGCGGCGCGATCTTCAGTCGCGAGCTAAAGGAAATTTCTGAACCGCCTGCCAGGGGCAGACGTAAGCGCAAACCACTGCCCAACTACTGGGGTTGGATCGATGGAACGTTCGCGGAGGTGATGGGGGGATTGATGAACTCCCAGCGCGGACCGGACTTGGTGATTTCGTTCCGGGAGATTTCCGATGCCGACAACCGAGGCCTGACCGGACCGCAGAATCCGGCCTTCGTTATTGGGGAGGGCGGACAGCACTCGACCAAGAACATGTCGTCGCTCTTGATCCATCCGGTCAAGGGTGTGATGTACGCGGACGTTTCCAGCTCGGGTGGATTCACCACCGGAATGGGGATGCACGGCGCGGCAGGCGAGCGCGAGATTCATAACTTTTGTGCGGCAACGGGCGTGGATTTTCGCAGGCGGTGGGTGGACCCGTGGCCGACCGGAAACAGCGACCTCGGTCCGACGATTGCAGAATTATTAGGAGTGCCCACGAAGGTCGGGCCGAGCGGCGCTCATCCGGTCGGACGCGCGATGTCGGAGGCGATTGTCGGGGGTGAGCGACCGAGCGCCGCGAGATCCTTTAGCGCAACGACGCGGTTGGAGTTACAGGGATCGACGGTGCTAACCAGCCTGAGGTTTGCCGGGGTCGGGGATCGGGTCTACCTGGACGACGCGAAGATCGATCATGTGCCGTTGGGAGGCTCGCCGTGACGAGCAAACTCGCTTTACGAGTTGTGAGGTCCGCCCCCTTCGGAAATCCTAGGACGTGATGCGGCGAAGGTTGTCGTCCGAACCGAAGAGGGCGGCAGATCCGCGCTTGGGTTTGAATCGAATTGAACCCGCTACCGCACTTCATAACCGACCGGTTGGTCGTTCTTCTGAGATCCCGTTTCATACACCCGGAGGGGTTCGCCCCGCCCAGGGCCAACGACATCGCACCTCCAGCCCTGCCGTGCACCCTAAAGCTGCAACGCTCTGGAGCGATCTTGTGCGCCCCAATCTCTTAGCCGAGTTTCTACCCGCGTTTCTTTGGCGCGGGCGGCGGGTCGCCGGGAGAAGCGGCGTCGTTGAGATTAAGCGGGATCGGTTCGCCGGGTTTATGGGCCAGCTTTTCACGGACCTTGGCCTCGACTTCGTCGGCGATCGCGGGGTTGGCCTTGAGCAATTCGCGCGCGTTCTCGCGGCCTTGCCCGATACGCTCGCCGTTGTAGGAATACCAGGCACCGAGCTTCTCGATGATGCTTTGCTCTGCCGCAATATCCACCAGCTCGCCCTCCTTTGAGATGCCGGAGCCGTAGAGAATGTCGAATTCGGCCTCGCGGAAGGGCGGCGCAACCTTGTTCTTGACGACCTTGGTCTTGGTGCGCGAGCCGATGATTTCGTTGCCGTTCTTGATCGTGCCGATGCGGCGAATATCGATGCGAATGGTGGAGTAAAATTTTAGCGCGTTGCCGCCGGTAGTGGTCTCCGGATTACCGAACATTACGCCGATCTTCATACGGATTTGATTTATGAAGATCACGATGGTCTTGGACTTGGCGATGATCGAGGTGAGCTTGCGCAACGCCTGCGACATCAGGCGCGCTTGAAGTCCCATCTGCGGCTCGCCCATCTCACCTTCGATTTCGGCGCGGGGGACGAGCGCGGCTACCGAGTCGATGACCAGAACGTCGATGGCGCCAGACTGGACCAGGGTCTCGGCGATCTCGAGGGCTTGTTCGCCGTTGTCGGGTTGGGAGATGAGCAGGTCTTCGACCTTCACGCCGAGCTTGCGGGCGTAGCCTGCGTCGAGCGCGTGTTCGGCATCGATGAAGGCACCGATGCCGCCTAGTTTCTGTGCTTCGGCGATGCATTCGAGAGCCAGCGTGGTCTTGCCGGATGATTCCGGTCCATAGATTTCGACCACCCGGCCGCGCGGCAGACCGCCGACCCCCAGCGCGAGATCGAGGCCGAGCGATCCGGTGGACACAACCGAGATGTCGGCGGCGATCGCGTCCTCGCCAAGCTTCATGATCGAGCCCTTGCCAAATTGCTTTTCGATTTGACTGAGCGCCAGATCGAGCGCCTTGGACTTAACTTCTGCCATTGACCCAGCTCCCTAGTTCGCATCGAGTCGTTGGAATATTGCCACAAATAGGCGTCGATAGCTCAGGGTCGGACCCAGAGATTCCACAAGCGCAAGAAATCGGCTCAGGAAGCGATCGGAATTTCAAACGGGAATTGCGCAATCGGCTCATAGCGCGATCCCGCACCGGACAGGTGGCTTTGGTAGATCGCAAGCGAGCGCACCGTCGAAACACCGAAATCGCGATCGCCGGCGGATACGAGCGCGGCGCCAACGGGATGGAATCCCCGCGCCGAGCGGATACGCCCGATTGTAAGATGGGGGGTGAAGGGACGATCGACGGGAGCAAAGCCGAGTCCGACCGCGATATCTTCAACCCGCGCGGTCAGTCCGGGGAGCCGGTCGCTGTGAAGGCCAACGAAGATCGTGCGCGGGCGAACGAGATTTGGAAACGCGCCAATGCCACGCGTAGTCACGCGAAACGGAGCCGTCTCGGCGGCGAGCGGTCCGATCGCCGCAGTCAGCTTGTCGATCAGGGCGCGATCGACTCGTACACCTAGAAATTTGAGCGTCAGATGGAGATTGCCAGGTCGAGTCCAACTGACGCCGCGCGCAAGAGGACGGATTCGGTCGATGAAACAAGCGATGGATTGATCAACCCAAGGCTCGAGGCGGATTGCGACGAAGGCGCGAATTGGCGGCATCAGGAGCCGACCGCAGACGGCGCCGAACAGTGCCTTATCCGCAACTGCGCGGCGGACTTGGCAAGCGAGCGGGAAAGAGCCGAGGTCAGGAGATCTTCATTCCCTGGGCGCGGAAGACTTTTGCCAGATCGACCGCCGGATGGACTTCGAACTCGACCTCGCGCCAGTACTCGATCATCTTGCGGATGTCGTCGTGATCGGAAGCCTCGAAGACGACCACGTCGGGGGTGTTGCTCCCTAAAGCTCCCCAGAAGCCGATGGTCTTGAGTCCGGAGGGTTTGTCGCCTTCGTTCCACCATTTTCGCGACTTCGCGACGATGTCGGTCTCAGCGGCGATCCCTGGCCTACTTTTCATGAATGCGACGTAAAGCATGTCTGACCTCCGTTCAAGGGAACAACCGAACCCTTCTTAGGCTTTCATTCCGCCTGTCCGACGAAAAAGGCAAGTCCGGCCGGTAGGCGGTCGGCTCACCGACCGTTTGGTGGGCGGTTTTGTGAAAACCGCTTCGGTCAGCGGTCGAGTTCGAATTCCACGAGCGGGAGGCGATCGTTGCCGAAGAACATCGAGTGGAGGTCAACAAACATAGTGGGCGAGCCGAAGCCGCCGCGTTCGACGAGCTCCTCGGTGTTGAGGCGAAGCTTGTCTTTGTAATCCTGCGACGCAATCTTGTCGAAAAATTCCTTTTGATCGAGGCCGACGGTGGCAACGATCTCGCGTAGCACATCGTCCTTGCTGATATCGCGATCGTCACCCCAATAGCGCTCGAAGACTCGCCGCGAATAGGGGGAGATTTTACCGTGCTCGTGGGCGACGAATGCACCGCGCATTGCTTTGACGGAATTGACGGGAAACACGGCCGGCTGGCCGATTTTCAGGCCGTACAGACGGGCCCAATCCTGCAGGTCTTTGTTGTAATAGCGAGCTTTGGCCTTGACCGGATTTGCGCGGCTTTCGTAGACCGATCGATTGACGGTGTTGAAGACCCCGCCGACCAGGAGCGGACGCCAGAGGAGGTCCGCATCGTGGCGCGCGGCAACCTCTTCGATCTTGGTGAAGCAGAGATAGGTCCATGGACTGGAACAATCGTAGAAAAATTCGAGTTTCTTACCCATCGTCGATGGCCTCCCGTCAAATGATCACAGCAAATAACACGCCACGCCTTCGATCGCGAATGCCGGACCAGGCAGACGCCGTCACCCAACTTTTCACCTATTGTGGCAAACCTTCAGAGTCCCAGGTGAAGCCAGCGCTGACCACTCAACTGCGCCGGGGCCAAGGGCCACGAGGTCGGCGCGCAGTGAGCCGAAGACCGTGGCCGATTCCAGACGCAGGGGCAAGTGGCGGTTGTCAGCGGACACCCAAAGCATCACGTTGCGGGCTGTGTTGGGAGCCCATCGGTCGCGCCAGTAGACCACGTAGGGAGCGATCAGGATCGCATCGAAATCACCGAGTGGAGTTTGAATGTGGTCGCGGCGGCGGACATCGAAGCGAATCACATAGCGGTTAATCGCGGTAAAGATGTCGAAGGTATAAGATTTGCCAATCTCGAGCGGTTGCGAAAGCGCCATTAGCGCGCCGGAGAAGGGGCCGCTGGGATTATCGGAGCGGAAGCGGTACCGCTCGACGCCCTTACGACTGCGCTTAACCGAGGTAACCAGGCGATCGGCGCGATCGAAGGCTACGGTGAATTCGTCATGGCGGCGGTTTTCGCGTTGAACGATATAGATGTCCAGGGGTGAGAGCGAAGCGCGGGTGAAATCTTCGCGCAGGTAGTTGCGCATCGTGTAAAAGGTGTCAATCAAGCCATTCGTATAGAGATGCGCTTCTCCGACGATGAGGCCTGGCACCAGAGCGTGATGGTGTAGCTCGAAGGTCGCGCCGCCGGCCGGTAGTCCCAGCCAGGAGATTCGGAAGGTCATGGCGCGGGTGTCGCCTAACCCGGTATGAGGGCCGGGAGCGTAGCGTGGTACTAAGACGCCGGAGGGCAGGGGGAGCGGGGGCGGCCAAGCCGAGGGCACGATTGGAGCCGCGGCAAATAAGAACGCCGCGAAAAAGAAGGCGGCACCGGCGGCAATTCGGTGCAAAAACCCGGTTGAAGCTAGGTTGTGAGCTTGCAATAGGTCAAATGATAGCCGATCCTCAATCGATCGCGGAGGACCGG
>DASXNP010000134.1:0-8901 GCA_036494985.1 Binataceae bacterium (SeqCode) | reverse complement strand
GCGAGCGCCTTCGAGATCGAGCGGCCTGCCATCCATGTTGGTGACGTGGCCGCCGGCTTCCTGGACGATAAGCGAGCCGGCGGCCACGTCCCACGGCTTAAGACCAAATTCCCAAAAAGCGTCGGTCCGGCCGGCGGCTACCGAGCAAAGATCGAGCGCCGCCGATCCGGTACGGCGCACGCCCTGGCAGCGCATCATGAATGCCTCCCAAAAGGCGAGATAGAAGCGGCGGCGCTCGCGCCGATCATAGGGGAAGCCGGTGCCGAGCAGCGACGTTTCGAGCGCTGTGCAGCGGCTGACCCGGATTGGCTTGCCGTTTAAGTGGGCACCTTTGCCACGCTGGGCGACGAACATTTCCTTTTTCAAAGCGTCGAAGACAACTCCGAAGTGAAGCCGGCCGCGGCGAGCATAGGCGATCGAAACGCAGAATTGGGGAAAGCTGTGAGCGAAGTTGGTGGTGCCGTCGAGTGGATCGATGATCCATCGATGATCGCTGACCTGGGAGTTGGCGCCGCCCTCTTCGGCAAGGATCGAGTGGGTTGGAAAGGCGCGGGTGAGAATCTGCACGACTGCTTCTTCGGATTCGCGATCGGCCTCGGTTACCAGGTCCAGCGCGTTGGATTTGCGCGTGACGCTAATCCGCTGCATGCGGCTGAGATGGATCCGGCCAGCGGCGCGCGCGGCGCGCAAAGCAACCCTTTCGATGTCGAGCTCCACGGTTTCGGCACGATAGATTAAACCGCGGCGTGGGAAAAGAGTGGCGCGAGAGATAAGCGGCGCACTGCCGCGTGCAGTAAACACCCCGGAATTAAGGATTAGTTCGAGACTACCAGCGCGGCTGTTCAGCCAGGCCGATACCGAGGGCGACCTTGCCCAGCAGTTCGCGGGCGCGCGCATTGGACAGAGGGTGATTAACCCCCGCGCGCACGTCACGGTAGCAGCGCTCCAACGGGAACTTGCGCATTATGCCGTGAGCACCGACCGCTTCCATGCAGGCGTCTAAGATCTTAATTGCGTTGTTCGTAGCAACATATTTCGGCATCACGACGCGGGCGAGACCCTCTTCGCCGTCGAAGGAGCCGCGGTCGGCGAGGTAGTCGTGGGCGACGCTAAGATAAAGCGCCCGGGACTGCGCCAGCAGCGCCTCGGCGTCGCCGATCGCAAACTGAATCGCAGGCAGATATTTGATCGGACGCGGAAGGGTTACTGGTCGATGGCGCGAAGTGAATTCGCGCGTGAACTTAAGCGCGGCCATCGCGATGCCGGTGTAGACCGCTGCGACCGAGAGACTGAACCAGGCAAACAGGGCGATGGCTTCGGAGTCGACCGGACCGACGGGGCGTTCTTCTGATTTGGCCATCAAGGGCACCCGAACGTCTTTAATCAACAAGTCGTGGCTCGCGGTCGCGCGCATTGCCATGGTGTCCCAGTTCTCGATAATTTCAGCGCCCGGGGTCCCGCGAGGAACCAGAAAAGTAGCCGATGATGGCGGCGCCGAGTCCGCTATGGTGGCCATCACCATGAAGTAGTCGATCACCGGCGAGAGGCTGGTGAAGCTCTTGCGTCCATTGAGGACATAGGTATCGCCGTCGCGGCAAGCGCGCGTTGTGAAAAAGCCCCAGTTGCCGCCGGTTTCGGGTTCGCTGATACCACCGCCAATGATTTTGCGGTCGCGAGCTATATGCCCAAGGAACAACTCGGTTTCGGGGCTAAGCGAAGCTTGCTGGACCATCGCACCGAATGGGAAAAGGTGCATGTTTATCGCGATCGCCGTCGCCCCGTCGCCTTGAGCCAGTTGCTCCTGACATAGGATAAAATCCAGCAGATTGCCGCCCAGCCCGCCGAGCCGGCTGGGAATCAGAAGAGCCGTATAACCGGCGTGTTTCATTCGATCGACGTTCTCGACCGGGAAGGTGTTGTTGCGATCGTGCTCGGCGGCGCGAGCGGCAAAATCAGCCGCGAGCTCGGCGGCGAGCGCGATTAGGGTTGGGTTGCTATCGGGCATTGCGATTCTTTCTCTCAAATTTGAAATCGAAGCAGTCCAGACCGAGAGATTCGTAAGCGCCTAGTGTGCGAAGCCTCAGCCGCCCGCGGCTGCGGTCAATTGGCCCGCCATAAGCGTTTGCGCATAGGGCATCATGGTTGCCATCAGGTCGACCCGCGAATCGAGCGTCTTGCTGAGCCCACTTAGCAGACCCAGAACGCGGCTGATCAGGAGCACATCACCGGGGATTTCGACGATCGGATTGGAGCGCAACGCGCGGGGCAATTCCTCGGAAATTTCTTCGACCAACTCCTTGTCGGCGTACGCTTTCTGACGGCGAAGCGTGTTGCCAAGGAAGGCGTCAGAGAGCGCGAGCAGCGTGTCGGTCGAACCATCGCGGGTCCGGAATCCAAGATCCTCAAAGGCTTTGATGATTCCAGCGCGGTCGTTGATCAAGATGGAAAAGGTCAGACGGACGAATCCTTCGCGAAACGAGACGGGAAAGTCCTTGGCCAGGCCGAAATCCAGCAGCACCAGCTTGGGACCGGGCTGGACCAGGATGTTGCCGGGATGGGGATCGGCCTGAAAGAAGCCGTCGCGCAGGATCTGCTCGCAGTAGACCTCGGTGAGCATTTGGGCCACTGCGTGCCTTTTGATTCCGGCGGCTTCGAGACCCCCGATATCGTTAATCTTAATGCCGGACATTAGTTGCATAGTGAGGACCCGCCGGGTCGTAAATTCGAAATAAACCTGCGGCACCAGCACGTCCGCACGCCCAGCGAAATTGCTGCGCACGGTTTCGCAATTGGCGGCTTCGTGGAGAAAGTCGAGTTCCATCGGTATGTACTTAAGCGCTTCGCGCGCGATCACCCGAAAGTCGAAGTGCGGTTCCATCCAGGCGAGGATGCGCAACACGAAAAGCAGGTTGCGCAAGTCGGCGCGGACGCGAGCTTCGATTCCCGGATACTGAACCTTCACCGCGCATTGGCGTCCATCATGAAGGCGTGCCCGATGAACTTGCGCCAGGGAAGCCGAGGCGATCGGGACGGGATCGAATTCAGAATAGACGGAACTGAGCGGCCGGTTCAGCTCGCTCTCGATCGTCTTGCGAACCATTTCGAAGGGGCGGGGCGGCACCCGATCGTGGAGGTTGGCGAGGGTGGAGACCCATTCGTCGGGAAGAATATCGGCGCGAGTGCCGATGAATTGCGAGGCTTTGATCAGCAATCCTTCCAAAACTACCGCGGTGCGATAGAGATCGCGTGCCGAACGCAGATCCTGACGGCGATAGAGTTCGCGGCGGTTACGCGCGCTGACAAACCTCGTCCAAAGCTGGACCGCCTTGTAACCCAAGTAGGTGCGCGCAGCGAGCAGCGCGACCCTAGCGAAGCGCCAAGCGCGCTCCAGTAGGTGGAGCTCCGTTAGGTCGGGTGGGAAGCCGATGTCGGCGGATTGGTGGTTGGACGACATTCGAAAGCGCGGCTATCACCTGATTTTCTAATCTAACCGAGGTTAGGTTCGCAGAACAGCACCCGCGAAGCGATCGACCGACCCCTCGCCGACGATCGCCGGTTCATTGAAGCCGCGCGCGCGATCGGATCGTTGATTGACGCAACCCATAATCCAGCGTAAGATGCCCCCTAAATGTCACAGGTTCGAAGCAACAGTTCAGGTAACGGCGCGCCGGAAACGGTGTAGGCGACTTCGAGACCGGCTTTGGAAGCCTCGGGGACTTGAAGTCTCCGGGGCTTTTTCTTGTGGCCTTTGGGCGCTGCGGGTTTTGCAAGAGTCGCGCGATGTCGAGAAGCGAAAAAAATATGACAATCCGGCAGGTCAAGCGGCGCTACTACTCTGTCTGGTTGTTCTACATGTTCGGGGGCGCGTTTATGTTCGGCGTGTACCCCCTGTTCCTGCGGTCGCGCGGGTTGACCCAATTTCAAATCAACAGCGTCCTCGCGGTGTATTTCACTGTGCTGTTTTTGACCGACGTGCCGACCGGCGCGTTCGCCGATTCGCTGGGACGGCGTACCGCCTTCGTGCTCGGATGCTGCCTGCGCGTGATCGCGTTCATGGTTTACTTCTTCGCACATCACTACGTCTTCTTCCTGATTGCCGAGAGTATCGATGGAATCGGCACGACTTTCGGCAACGGGGCGATCGACGCTTGGGGTGTTGACGAACTCGATGCGGCGGGGTTCGAGGGTCTCAAAGACGGAATTTTTTCGCGAATCTCGCAGCTGTCGAGCGTCGGCGCGATGGCGGGTGCGGTAATCGGTGCTTATGTCGCCGACGTGAACATTTCGTGGCCTTGGCTCTTGGGTGCAAGTGGTTATCTGCTCAGCGGGGTGATCGGCGGGTTGCTAATGCGCGCAGACCTTGGGCAGCGGGCGCAGGTCAGACTGCGGCAAAGCGTCGGGCGACTCCTTGGGCGGATGGGCGCAGCGGTCCGTTACGGATTTCGCAGTCGCGAGGTGATGCTGCTGAGCCTGGCGAACGGAATCCAGTTTGGAGCGCTTGCGCCGTATTGGCTGGAATGGCCGCGGTATTTCAGCGACGGATACGGGGTCGGAATCTGGGTGGTCGGATGGCTGTGGTGCCTGCTGAGCGCCTCGCGCATGATTGGAGCCGAAGCGATCGTGCGGGTTCGCAGCGACAACGCCAACCGCGGATCGCGACTAGGAGTGCTCATTGCGGGGCAGGGTCTATTGCTGTTCAGCGCTGGCACAGCCGGTTCGCAATCGACTGTGGTGCTCTTGATCCTGTTCGTGATGAACCTGCTCACCGGAGCTATGCAACCTCTGCAGCAGGGTTGGTTCAACGAACATATCCAGGCCGACGATCGTGCGACCCTGCTGTCTTTCCAAAGCACGTTCTGCACGTTGGGCGGTGCGCTGGGCCTGCTGCTCAACGGGTTTGTCGCGGACCGATGGGGCCTGCCGACGGCGTGGCAAGTATCGGGAATCGTCGCACTGGGGGCGGTGCCGTGCTACTTGGCATTGCGATCGAGCGACCGCGCCGGGCGAGCGAGCCAAGCTGCATCGCCGCTTGCGCCCGAGGCCGCGGGCCAGATTCTTAGGGCGCGGTAATTTTGCCGAGGTCGGCGGGAGAGTCGATAAAGCTCGCACTTCCTGCCGATACGGCACCGGTGGGACCTGCTGAAGCCATTGCGTGTCAGCTGAAGATCGGTTGTGCCATTGAACCTCCGACCCGATAGGGCTGGACCCCCGGCGGACGAGGTAGAAGTCGCATCAAGAAGCCCAATCGCGCGCTCCCCTCGGGGCTCGGCTCGATTCGCAACGCCAGGTTGAGCATGCTCGTGCGAAGCTCGGAAGCAAGGCGGATTGTACCGCTTAAGTCGATTGAACCGTCGGCGCCGGAGCCATGAAAGGAATCGATCGTGACAACGCCGCCGACCATCGTCGCGTTGCCCTCGAGATTCGTAAAGGCGAAATCGGGCAAGCCGAAACCCGGCCTTACGGTAACCGACTTGCCATGCAGGTCGATCCTACCGTCGATGGTGTCGACTAATCCGTTTGCCGCAGATACTGCGCCGCTGGCGGAAACCTCTCCGTTAAGTGCAAAGCCCCACGCCGCAAGCCCGCGATAGCGGGCCAAGCTCAAGTTACGCGTATCGAAAACGGCGCTGATGCCTCTGGTCGTACCGCGCAGCGTCGCTTCGATATCGCCGCCGTAAAGACTGGCGCGCAGGTGGATCGCGGGACGTCCGAGCAGAATCGCGCTAAGCGTAGGCGCAATTCCCATGCTTTCAGACTCAAACGCGGGCGGCGCGCCCGGATTGGAGAGATTAGTCAGACGTAGGTTCTGAATTTCGACGCCGACGGGAAGCTTGAAACGTTCACCGCTCCACGAGGCTTTCATGCCCAGAGGTGCAACTGCGGCTGACAGAGCCTGCGTGTAAGGAAAGTTAAAAGCCGTAAACGCAACGAACGCCAGGAACCCCCAGCAGCAATAGGCAGCACCTCGCGCGTGATCGCGCCAGAAATCTGACGTTAAGAAACCCGTCAGGTCACGCATTCTTGCCCAGCGCGGCGCAAGTCAGATCGACGTCGAAGGAATGAGGATTCTGCGTGCTCTTCTTGACGCTGAGGCTCGTAACGGTCAAGGGAACATCGACCGTGTTCATTCCATAGAGGGCATCGACGATTTGATCGAGATTAACCCCGGCCAGCTTGAGAGCCAACGTATACTGGATCAGGTCGCCCGAGACGTTGCGTTGCGAGGGTGTGATCGAGACGATTCTCTCGCGGCCCACCTCGCGGCTCAGCGGTCCTTCGAGCACCGAGAAAAGCGAAAAGTCCTTTCCGCCGGCCACAGTCCGGCGCTCGGCCAGTGACAGCCTGGTCTTGAGGCGGGCGTAGTCCAACGCCTGCTTGTGCACGGTCTGAAGCTCGAACTGTTTGTCGGCGATTTCTGTGGCGATGGCTTCGCGGTAGTTCACGAACGGCAGGTAAATCAGATTGTAGAAGAAAAATACCCCGAGCAGTCCTGCGGCGATACCAACCAAGAGCCGTTCGCGCGGTTCGAGCTTCGCGTAGCGCGCCCGAAGCTGGCCGTAGGTGGGCCGGAGGCGGCGCCGGATCGGATCGCTGTATTCGGCCAAGCGGCCGCGAAATAAGGCCGAGACTCGCGGCAGGAAACCGGATGCCATGGCCTAGTCCGCGCCCCCGCTGTCGAGCGGAGTCGCGCTCAAATGGAACTCGACCGTGCCGGGGGTCGCGCCTCCTTTGGCATCGGTGACCTCGATACCGTCGAAGTGGTGGCTTCCCGCCAGTGACTTCTTGAGTGAGTCGACGGCTCCGAAAGTGTCGGTTTTGCCGGCAAGCTTCAGCCCGCCGTCGTCGATTGAGAGCTCGTCTATGTTTATCGAGAGGCTGGCCGGGACGGCGCGCGACAGCGCCAGCAGAACGTCAAGCGGCGCGCCGCCAGACAGACCACCACCGATCAATCGCATCCGTTTGGTCATGTCAGCCATCCCCTCGGTCAGAGCCGCTTTGACGTTGGCGGGCGGGTTTGTCCCGAATGCCGGTGCGGCCGCTTGATCGATTTGATGCTGCAAAACGGAAAGCTGGTGCCATCCATTCGAGAGCTGAATCACAAGATGGAGGAGCGCTACGACTAGGACTGCGGCTGCAAGCCCAAGGGAGGTCCGCAGCGGCGCCAGATCAAACGTGAGGCCCTGAAAGGCAAACTCTCCCTGACGAAAATTGAGCATTGCGGCGGGTGCCGAGGGAGATTCGCTCAACAACATCGAGACGCATCCGGCCGAACGCATCGATTCGGGCGTAAGTCCATCGAGCAGCGGGTCGAGCTGGATTTCATCGGCGCTGTGGATGGCGAGCGGCGCGAGCGAGCTTGCGAGTTCTTTGCGAATTTCAGGCGACGAAGCGAGCGGCCCGGTTACGATGACATCGGCGTGCTCGGCCTCGGCTGGCCGGGCGAGCAGGGTCTGACGAATTGCGCCGAGTATTGGAGCTCCGCCGCCGCGCAAGTGGGGACCGCCGCTGCTAACTTCATAAGGCGCGGCGAACGTGCGAAGCGCGCGCGGCGTGCCCCGGTCATCGAGCAAGAGCAGTGAAGTGCGCCAGTGGTCGATGTCGAGCACCAGATGCGGACGGGATCCGCCGTTGCGCAGATGAGAAATCATCGGAGACAGGGCGAGCGAGCTGAGGGTGACGGTTTTTGGATCGAGTCCGGCGGCGGCGAGCAGTTCCAGATGGTGGCGAACATCGTCTTTGCGCGCCATCGCGGCGACCACAACGGTGTTGTCGCCGTCGCGCCCGACCGCCGAGTAGGCTACCACCGCATCATCAACCGAGAAGGGTAGGTGCTCTTCGAGCGCGAACGGCACTGCTTGATCAAGCCTGCGCCGATCACGAAAGGGAAGTTGGAGAATCCGTTTGGCGGTTAGTCGATCGGGGAAAGCGGAGATCGTGATGTCAGGTCTTCCGGTCTTCACCAGCAACCGGGCCAGCGCTGGAGCGAGATCGGATTCTGGGTCGGTTCGCGACTCGACAAACGTGCCAAGCAGCACGAACGTGCCCCACGCGCGCTCCGCTACCGCTGCGTGCAGTTCGCCCTCGGTATATTCAAGCGCGAGGATGCGCTGAGCCATTTTCCATCGATGGGTTCAAACTACCCTATCCGCCTAATCCTCATGCCAACTAGCGAGCAGCGCAGGTCCCTCCAGGTTGCGTCGGACCGTCGCGAATACCAGCTTACGCGCTCCAGCGCAATTGCCAACCCCGGTGATGAGAAAGTGATCGCTTTTCACATCGATCAACGGCGACAATTTTGCATAGAGCGGCGCGACGGCGGGCATGTGGCTGAGAACGAGAAGATTAGTAAAAGGCGCTTCGGCGCGCTGCGCAATAATCGCTTTGACGATGTCTGGATTCGCTTGAAGCTCGGGTAGCAGAGAAGCGATCACCTCGGCCGGAGCGGTGTTGACGTTAACCTTGCTGACCGGGGCCGTGGTGACAAGGCCGCTGAGCATCAGAAATGTGGGTTCGTCGATGCCTTTGACCATCCGCAGGTCCCCGATGGTGGGCATCGGGCCATTGCGCGGCTCGTAAGGCGGAGTCAGAGCGAGATAGTAGCTCGACTCGGCTCCGCCGGCGGAGGGAACGTTGTCGGCGTCGAGCCAATCGATCACCGCGGGAAGAAGATCCTCCGACAACCCGAGAAGCGAGAACAGACGTGAGAATTGATCGCGGACCACGGGATTGACCTGACCGGTCGAGGGATTCACGAGCTGGTTGATCGCGAGCTTGCGGTTTTCATCTACGATTGAAAGCGCCGCATAACCGCCGTCGACCGGCAGCGGCGGAAAGGGAGTTGCCCAGATATCCGTCAGTCCGTCGTACGGCTGCTGCGCCTTGGAATCGAGCCGTGCGTCC
>DASXNP010000133.1:0-11725 GCA_036494985.1 Binataceae bacterium (SeqCode) | reverse complement strand
GTGTGAGCCGGGAGTGAAGCTGGCGGCGATCTCGGGTTTGGCCAGCATCGCGCCGATGGGTATCCCGCCCCCAAGCGCCTTGGCCAGCGTGACGATATCGGGACGGATCCCGGCGTGCTGGTAGGCGAAGAACTTGCCGGTGCGGCCGATTCCGACCTGGATCTCATCCAGAATGAGAAGCAGATTGTGCCGATCGCAGAGATCGCGCAGACGGCGCAGATAGTCGGTGGCGGGAACGACGACCCCGCCTTCGCCCTGGATCGGCTCGACCATCACCGCGACCGAATCGGCGCCGATCGCCCGTTCGGTCGCCGTGAGGTCGTCGAATGGGACCAGCTTGAAACCCGGCACCAGGGGGAAAAACCCGTTGTGATATTTCTCCTGTCCGGTCGCGGTGAGCGTAGCGAGAGTGCGGCCATGGAATGAGCCGAGCGTGGAGATGACTTCAAAGCGCCCGCCGCGGTGTTCATGGCCCCACCGCCGTGCAAGCTTGATCGCGGCCTCATTGGCCTCCGCGCCCGAGTTACCGAGGAAAACCTTGCCGCCGAAGCGATCGCCCAGACGCTGCGCTAATCGAGCCGTGGGCTCGGTGTGAAAAACATTGGAGACATGCGTGAGCTTGTCGGCCTGATCCTTGATGGCGCGGGTGACGCCCGGATGCGCGTGGCCGAGACTGGTAACGGCAAGACCGCAGAAGAGATCGAGATAGCGCTTACCGTCGGCGTCGTAGAGATGCGAACCCTGGCCCCGCGTAAAAGCGATCGGGGTGCATCCGTAGATGTTCATCAGATGATCGTGGGTGAGATTGACGATTTCAGCGTTGGTCATGGTTGTGGCTTTGGCGCGGATCCGGGGCGTTTTCTGCGCGGCGCAGGCAGCTTTCTATTCCTTTCAAGAGATCAACTTCATATGCGATCGGGGAATGCCGAGTCCACCTCGAACTAGGAACCGAGACCGTCAGGCGCGCCGGCGCGATCCGGCGATTTGTGCGACCCGGCCGTGGCCGCGGACGACTTCAGTGCCAATGCCGGCGTGGGTGAAGATCTCAAGAAGCACCGCGTGCCGGACGCGGCCATCGATAATGTGGGTCTTGGCGACGCCGTCGCGCAGCGCGTCGAAACAGCACTCGACCTTGGGGATCATGCCTTGATTGATGACGCCGCTGGCGATCATTTTTCTGGCCAGAGCCACGTCGAGCGTGGAGAGGAGCTTTCCGTCGGCACTCTTTATGCCATCAACGTCGGTCATCAGGACAAGTTTTTCAGCTTTGAGCGCGGCGGCGATTTCTCCGGCTGCAATGTCGGCATTGATGTTGTAAGTCTCGCCGTCGCGGCCGAAGCCGGTGGGGGCGATGACCGGGATGAAATTTGCGGCCTCCAGGGTGCGAATCACGGAAGGATCGACTTCGACCACCTCACCGACGAGACCGACGTCAACCTTGGCCGGCTTGCCGTCGTCGCCGTCGACCACCACTTCGAGCTTGCGGGAGAGCATCAGGTCACCGTCCTTGCCGGATAGCCCAACCGCGCGGCCGCCTTGGCGCGATATGAGCGCGACGATTTCCTTGTTGATGCGCTGGAGCACCATCTCGGCGGCTTCCATGGTCTCGGAATCGGTAACCCGCATCCCCCGCACGAATTGCGACTTCAGTCCGAGCTTGCCGATCAGTTCGGTGATCTGCGGGCCGCCGCCGTGGACCACGACCGGATTGAGACCGACGAGATCGAGCAGAACGACGTCCTGGGCGAAACTCTCTTTGAGTTCCTGAGATTCCATCGCATGGCCGCCGTACTTGATAACGACGGTCTTGCCCCGGAAGCGTCGGATGTAGGGGAGCGCTTCGATGAGAACATCGGCGCGGCGAATTAGATCGTCTTGCAACTCAGTTGGGAGACTCCTTGTCGAACCAGAGACAATAGCAGAAAGTGCGCGGCGCAACGCAAATCGATGATGAATTTTCGGCGATCGCTGGAATTACTTAGCTTAAGGGCTCCTCTAAGAGCGTTTTGCCGTTCTCGGGCCGGCCCTCGCGGGATAACTATTGCTCGGGGCCACGGTTCTTCTCCTTTATTTGCAGCTCGCGCAGATAGTCCTCCAAGCGATCGAAGCTTCGCTGGGCCGCTTGTCGCCCGGCCTTTTGAAGGTAGAGCACCGCTTTACGACGGTTCGTGCTACAAGAGTAGTGATACGCCAGTTCGTCGTAGTGGTCCGCTAGGCTCGATTCGAACAACGCCTCCATGGCCTCGCCGATTCGTTCGTGGAGCGTGCGCCTGCGCCCTAAAAGAACCGAATTGTAAGCGACCTCCTGGGTCAGTGCGTGCTTGAAGATGTACTCGACGTCGCTGGCAGCGGGCTGTTCGTAGATGAATTCTGCCAGCTGCAGATCGGAGAGCATCCGATTCAGTTGGTCTTCAGACTCGGAGACGACACTCTTTACCAGTCCAAGGGAAAATTGCCGTCCGAGCACCGCGAGCGTCTGCAGCAGATCCTTCTCGGTGCCCGGCAAGCGGTCGATACGCGAGGCGAGGATCGCCTGGACGGTGGTCGGGATCTTGACCTGGACCAGCGCCCTGGTGAGCTTGACCGTGCCGTTGCGAGCGAGCGCACCGTCGTCGAACAACGCCTGCACGGTCTCTTCCATGAAAAACGGATTGCCCTCGGTCCGGTCGGCGATCAACCGCCGCAGCGGGGCGAGCTCGGGGCTGTCGCCGAGCATCGTCGAGAGCATCTGCTCGGCGCTCTCCTTGCCCAGCGGGTCGAGCCGCAGCTGGGTGTAGTAGGTCTTGCTGCCCCATTCGTGACGATACTCGGGGCGGTAGTTGACCAGCAGCAGGATCTTCGCCGTGGCGATCGAGTCCGCCAGCAGGTTTAGCAGCGCCTGGGTCTCGCCATCGATCCAATGGAGGTCCTCGAAGATTACGAACAACGGCTCCTTGAGCGACTCGCGCAGCAGGATCCGCTTGATCGCATCGAGCGTGCGGCGCCTTTTGAGCTCGTCATCAATTGCCGTGATTGGATCGTCGCCTTCGGCCCCCAGCAATCTGAAAAGATAAGGCAAGGCATCTTCGAGCGAGCGGTCCAACTCGAGCGCGCGCCCGGTTATCTTCTCGCGGCGGGTCCGGCGATCGTCGGCGCCGGTGATCTTGAAGTAGCCGTGCAGCAGATCGATCACCGGCAGATACGCGCTGGCCTTGCCGTGTGAGATCGACAATGCCTCCAGCACCATGCACCCCGATTGTGCGACCGCCTTGAATTCGAAGAACAATCGCGACTTGCCGACCCCCGGCTCTGCCATTGCGGCGACGATTTGGCCGCGCCCGGCTTTGACAACATCGAGCGCGCGCTTGAGCTGCGCGAGGTCGTCGTCGCGGCCGACGAACCGCGACAGCCCACGCGAGGCGGAGCGCTGCAAGCGGGTGCGCAGCGGTCCGAGACCCAGCACTTCAAAGACGTTGACCGCGTCCGTGACGCCCTTGATGCGGGTTGGACCCAGCGACTTGAGCTCAAAGTAGCCCTCGACCAGCCGCCGCGTATGTTCACCCACCGCGATTGACCCAGTTGGCGCGATGGTCTGCAATCGCGACGCGAGGCTGACCGCGTGACCGGCGGGGAGATATTCGGTATGCGATTGGTCCTTGTCCACCGAACGCATCACGACCTCGCCGGTATTAATCCCGACGCGAATCTCGACTGGTGCCTTGCCCTCGGCGCGCAGACGCTCGGAATAGCGGCGCAGCTCAACCTGCATCCGCAGCGCGGCGTAGATCGCGCGCTGCGGATGGTCTTCGTGCGCGATCGGCGCGCCGAACAGCGCGAACACCCCGTCACCGGTCGATTGCGCGACCTGGCCCTGGTAGCGGTTGACGGCTTCGGTCATGATCGCCAGCGCCGGATCGACCACCGCGCGCGCCGCTTCCGGGTCGAGATCTTCGATTTGGCTCATCGAGCCCTTGATGTCGGCGAACAGCACGGTAATCGTCTTGCGCTCGCCGTCGAGCAGAGGCTCACCCGTAGCAAGCTCGGCCGGCGGTTGAGACCTAGGCTGCGAAGCGGTCGGCTGGGAGAGCGCGGCGCCGCATTCGAGGCAGAATTTGGCTTGGGGTGGTAAAGCGGCACTGCACCGTGGACAGCGCAAGCTCATCGGGGCGCCGCATTCGAGGCAGAACTTCGCTCGATTAGGATTCTCGTGAGCGCAGACCGAGCATCGCATCGCGCGGACCAACCCTCTGAAGCCGTAGACCCCGGCCTTTAGCGTTAACTACAGAATATATCTGGAAAGGTCTTCGTCCTTGACGATGGGGTCGAGGCGCTGGTGGACATAGCCGGAGTTGATCGTGATCTTGCGGTTGGGCATCTCGGGCGCGCTGAATGAAACTTCGTCCAGCAATCGCTCGAGCACCGTGTGCAGCCGGCGAGCCCCGATATTCTCCGAACGCGCGTTCACCGCGGCGGCAATTTCAGCGAGCGCCGCAACGCCGTCCTCGGTGAAATCGAGTTGCAGGTTTTCGGTGGCCATCAGGGCGACGTACTGCTTGGTGAGCGCGTTCTCGGGCTCGTGAAGGATTTGAATGAAATCTTCGCGGGTGAGCGCTTTCAGCTCGACTCGAATCGGGAAGCGGCCCTGAAACTCCGGGATGAGGTCGGAGGGTTTGGAAGTGTGAAACGCGCCGGAGGCCACGAACAGAATGTGATCGGTGCGGATCGCGCCATACTTGGTGTTGACGGTCGAGCCTTCTACTATCGGCAGCAGATCGCGCTGCACGCCCTCGCGCGATACGTCGGGACCGCTGCGCCCGTTCTCGCGGCCCGCGATCTTGTCGATCTCGTCGATGAAAACGATGCCGGAATTCTCGGCGCGCGAGATCGCTTCGTGCGCCACCTTGTCCATATCGACCAGCCGCGCCGCTTCTTCCTGGGTCAGGATCTCCATCGCTTCGGGAATCTTAACCGAGCGCCGCTTGGTCTTCTTGGGCATGATCTGGCTGAAGAGCTCCTTCATATTGATGCCCATCTCTTCCATGCCCTGCGGAGTCATAACTTCGATGGCGGGCGGCTGGAGGCTGACTTCGAGCTCCACTTCGCGATCGTTGAGGTGTCCGTCGCGCAAAAGCTTGCGCAGCTTCTCGCGCGTGTCGTGGTGACTGGAATCTTCGGAGGCGACCTGCAATTCGCCCTGCGGCGTCAGGCCCACCGGACGGCGCGACTTTACGGGAGTAGGAAAGAGAATGTCCAGCAGGCGTTCCTCGGCCTGTTCGCGAGCCTTGACCGCCACGGTCGCGCGCTCTTCGTCGCGGACCATCTTCACCGAGATTTCGGCGAGATCGCGGATCATCGATTCGACGTCGCGGCCCACGTATCCGACTTCGGTGTATTTCGACGCTTCGACTTTGATGAAGGGCGCCTGCGCGAGCTTGGCGAGACGACGCGAGATTTCGGTCTTACCGACGCCGGTGGGACCTATCATCAGGATGTTCTTGGGCGCGATCTCGTCGCGGAGCTCGGGCGAGACATTTTGCCGCCGCCATCGATTGCGCAGGGCGATCGCGACGGCGCGTTTGGCCTCGTGCTGGCCGACGATATAGCGGTCGAGTTCGGAGACGATTTCGCGAGGCGTCATAACATGGGGCGCAGACATGGATCTATACTAGCGGATTTCGCCGCGACCGTGATGTGATGCGAAGCCGCCCGACAGGATCATTCGAGCTCCTCGACGACGAACTGATCGTTGGTGTAGATGCAGATTTCGGAGGCGATTTTCATCGCGGACAGGGCGACTTCGCGGGCCGTCATCCCAGGATTGTGGCGAACCAGCGCCCGCGCGGCAGCGAGCGCGAAATTGCCGCCGGAGCCGATCGCGAGCAGACCGTCATCGCCCTCGATCACGTCACCGGAGCCGGAAATCAGCAATGAGCTTTCCCGATCGGCAACTATCATCATCGCTTCGAGGCGACGCAGCACCCGATCGGTGCGCCAATCCTTGGCGATCTCGACCGCGGAGCGGCGCAGATTGCCGCTGAACTCCTGGAGCTTGCCCTCGAATTTGTCGAACAGAGTCATCGCGTCCGCGGTTGACCCGGCGAATCCGGCGACGACCCGGTCGTTGTGCAGGCGGCGGACTTTGCGCGCACCGGTCTTCATCACGGTCTGACCGACGCTGACCTGACCGTCGCCGGCAACGACCACCTGGCCGCCATGTCGGACGTTCAAAATCGTGGTGCTGCGGACTTTTTCTGGCACTACCCAATTGTCTTGCGTTAAGCGACTGTTACGCAAGTGGGGCAGTGAACTTAGGCCCGTGGATGAGCTCTTGCGTGGACCTCCTTCAGGCGCTTGACGCTGACCTGGGTGTAGCGCTGGGTCGTGGAGAGGCTCGTGTGACCGAGCATTTCCTGAATCGAGCGAAGGTCGGCGCCGTGGTTGAGCAGATGGGTTGCGAAGGAATGGCGCAGACCGTGCGGCGGCACGCGGGTTGCGATCTGGGACCGATCGAGGCATCGCGCGACAATCATCTCGACCCCGCGCGTGGTGATCCGACGGCCGCGGAGATTGGTAAAGACTGGACCGTCGAGTTCCCAAGCCACGGGCATGGTGCGACGCCACGCGCAGAGCGCTTCGAGGGCGGGTTCCCCAATCGGCACGATGCGATCCTTGTTGCCCTTGCCGGAGCGCACCCTTAAGAGCCCGACATCCTGATCAAGGTCGCGCCAATTTAGCGAGGTGAGCTCGCCCACCCGCAAGCCGGAGGAGTAAAGGGTTTCGAGAATCGCACGGTCGCGCAAGCCGGGCGGCGTTTCGGCGCCGCCCGGGGTAGCTTCGAGCAGTTGTACCGCATCGTTTTCCTGGAGAATCGCGGGCAAACGACGCTGGTTGCGCGGCGCCCGAAGCATCGCGGCGGGACTGGCCACGCCAAATTCCGACTCGCGCTGCCGGAAGAAGGCTTTGATTGCGGAGAGATGGCGCTGAACGGTTGCGCGGCTTTTGGTCTTGATCAACTCGGCCAGATAATCGCGAATGTGATCGGTCGCAATCGAGTCCGGGTCAACGCGACCTTTAGCAGCTGCGGAGCTGCCCCTAAAAATCAGGAAATTGCGAAAGCCGGTCAGATCACGGCGGTAACTTTCGATGGTGTTGTCCGCCGCGCGCGAGACTTTGGCGAGTGTGTCAGCGAACGCTTTGATTTCGGCGAGCATCGTCGCGCCCAGCGGCTCTTCTCTAGTATCCTAAGTAGCGGCGATCGCGGCAACGGGATGGCAATTCGTAGCATTATGCTACAGGGCAAAGCCGGTTAGAGGCGGCGTGGAGCGAGCAGATGCGATGCTGGAAATGCGGCGACGAGATCGACACTCGGGAGCGGATCGGGTTCCACGCCGATTGCACGCGGTGCGGGGTTGCGCTGCACTGCTGTCGCAACTGCCAGTTTTACGACCCGGCATACAACAACCAATGCCGTGAACCGATGGCCGAGCGCGTAGTCGACAAAGAACGATCCAACTTTTGCGAATATTTTGCGCCGGCAAAGGGTTTTCGCGGCGCCGAAAGCGGCGCAAAGCCCGACGCGCGTGCTAGACTGGAGGCTCTGTTCAGGAGGAAATCATGAACCCCAATGGCGGGACGCCAAAGCATGGTTGAGGCCCGGCCGGGTTTGAACAATCGCAAGGCGTGGCGGTGGCGGAAGGCAGTCGACGCCGTCTGGATGGCGGCGTGCGCGATCGCAATTGCGGGATGCGTCAAGGCCAACAGTGCCCGCGGGGTAGTGGACAATTTCGTCGATGCGCACTACATCGCGATCAACCTGGACGACGCCGCCCAGTACTGCACCGGGCTGGCACTCGACAAAGTCAAGAAGGAACAGGCGCTGACAGCGGGTCAAACCATCGATGCGGCGACCCGCAAGCCCACGGTTCATTACAAGCTGCAAACCGAGCGCGTCGAGCACGACCGCGCGACCTACCTTTTCCTGGCGACCATCGACGTGCCCGAGGGCGGACAATTCACACGCCAGTGGATGATTTCGGCCCGCCTCGAGGACGGCCGTTGGAAGGTCTCGAACTACAGCGAATACGAATGAGCTCGGGCGTTGAAGTAAGGGGCATGACAATCGCGGCCCAAGATAGCCCGCTTGCCGCGATCGTGCTCGCGGCGGGACTCGGCACCCGGATGAGATCGGCGCGCGCCAAGGTGCTGCATCAGATCGGCGGCGAGCCGCTCCTGGGCCGTGCCCTTCGTGCGATCGCGCCGCTAAAACCGTCACCGGTCATCGTGGTGGTCGGCCATCAGGCCGACGACGTGGCGGCCGCGGCGCGGCGCTCGGTCCCGGAAGCGACCCTGAGATTTGCGCGGCAAACGGAACCCAGGGGAACCGGCGACGCTCTTCGCTGCGGCTTGAAGAAGCTCACTCTCGATTTTCACCGCGCAGTGTTGATCGTTTACGGGGACATGCCGGCGCTCAGGTCCGCGACCATCGAATCATTTCGCCGGGCGCACTACGAGAAACACGCCCCGCTGTCGTTCATCAGCGTAGAGTTGGATGAACCGGGTCAATACGGGCGAGTCATCCGATCGCACACCGGAGAAGTCGAAGCGATCGTGGAAGCGCGTGACGCATCGCAAGCGCAGCTGGCACTCAAGGAAATCAATACCGGCGTGTATCTGGCCGACGCGGACTTTCTGCGCTCGGCGATCGAAGAGCTCAAACCGAACACCAGCCAAGGCGAGTACTATTTGACCGACCTGGTCGCGATCGCTCGAAGCCGCGGGCTACCGGTGTTGGCGTGGCGGGGCGACCACCCCCAAGAATTTGCCGGAGTGAATACGCGCGAGGAGTTGGCACAGATGGAACGGGAGATTCGCGAGCGGATCAATGGCGCCTTGATGGCGCGCGGCGTCACGCTGGTCGATCCGGTAACCGCCTATATCGGCGAACAGGTGGAGATCGGGGCCGACACGATAATTGGCCCGAACGTACAGATTATCGGGCGCAGCAAGCTCGGCGCCGGTGTGCGAATCGAAGGGACCGCCTATCTAAACGACGTAACGATCGGCGATGGATGCCATATCAAGCTCGGGGTGCGGGCCGAGGAGTGTGAAATCGGAGCGAATTGCGATATCGGGCCGTTTGCGAATCTGCGCGCCGGCACCGTGCTGGCCGGGGACAACCGAATCGGAAACTTTGTCGAAACCAAGCAGGCGCGCTTTGGGCGCGGCACCAAGGCGAGCCATCTGAGCTATCTCGGCGATGCCGTGATCGGGAGCGAGACCAACGTCGGATGCGGCGTGATCACGGTGAACTACGACGGCTACGACAAGCACCTGACTCAGATCGGCGATCGGTGCATGATCGGATGTGACACGCAGCTGGTTGCGCCGGTGAAAGTCGGGAGCGACGTGTACGTGGCCTCGGGGACAACAATTTTGCGCGAAGTCGAAGATGGCGCGCTGGTGATGTCCCATCATCCGCAGCGCAAGAAGCGTGGTTGGACGGCGGGATGGCGCAAGCGGCACGAGAAGGCCGATGCGCACCGTTGAGGCGAGGGCGCGGCGGCGGAGGGATTGAAAGGAGTTTTCGAGCGATGTGTGGAATTGTCGGATATGTCGGACCGAAGGAAGCATGCCCGATTTTGCTCGGCGGCCTCAGCCGGCTTGAGTATCGCGGCTACGATTCGGCAGGCATCGCGACTCTGCCGTCGAACGGCAAGGCCGAGGTCCGGCGAGCGAAGGGAAAGCTAAGCGAACTACGACAGCTTATAGAACGCAATCCGGTGCTCGGGCATATCGGAATCGGGCATACCCGTTGGGCGACGCATGGCGTGCCTTCCGAGGAGAACGCGCATCCGCACCTGGCAGGGCCGGTCGCCGTGATTCACAACGGCATCGTGGAGAATTTTGTCGAGCTGCGCGCGGGACTGGTCGCACGAGGACACAAGCTGAAATCGCAGACCGATACGGAGGCGATTTCGCACCTGATCGAAGAGCGCTTGCACAAGGGGCTTAGTCTGGCCGAGGCGGTGCGGGCGACGGTGCACGAGCTGCGCGGTTCGTTTTCGATCGTGGTGATGTCGGAGACCGAGCCGGGGACGTTGATCGCCGCAAAAACCGCGACCCCGCTGGTGCTTGGATTCGGCCTGGGCGAAAACTTCGTCGCCTCGGATATTCCGGCGCTGCTCGAGCACACCCGCGAGACGATGGTGCTCGAGGATCGCGAGCTGGCAGAGATAACCGTCGAGGCGATCAAGGTGACGACCTTCGATGGCGCGGCGGTGGATCGCAAGCCACGGCACATCGAGTGGGATGCGCTGGCGGCAACCAAGGGCGGCTATCGCCACTATCTGCGCAAGGAGATTGCCGAACAGCCGCAGGCTTGGATAGATACGATTTCGGGACGCGCGTCAGCGGGTTCGGCGACAGTGCAATTCGAAAGCGAGCTGCTGCCGCCCGGCGGGCCCGGCGCGATCGGGCGGATAGTGGTGGTGAGCGCCGGCGCTTCTTGGATCACCTCGCTAATCGGCAAGTTCATGCTCGAAGAGCTGTGCGGAATTCCGGTCGAGGTCGACTACTCGGCGGAGTTCCGTTATCGCAAGCCGCCGATCGATGAGCGAACGATGATGATCGCAGTGTCGCAATCGGGCGAAACTGCGGACACGCTGGCGGCGCTGGAAGAGGGCCGGGCGCATGGCGCCCATATAATCGCGCTTACCAACACGGTGGATTCATCGATCGCGCGCAAAGCCAACGCGCAGTTGTACACCCGCTGCGGGCCCGAGATCAGCGTGACGACCACCAAATGCTTCCTTACCCAAATCGAGGCCTATTATCTGTTCGCGATCCACTTGGCAGGGAGGCTGGGGCGAATTTCCGAACGCGAAACCGAGCAACTACTGGCACCGGCGTTTTCGATTCCGGGGCAGATCGAAGCCGTGCTCAGCCGCGAGCGACAGATCGAGAAGATCGCGCGCAAGTACGGTAAGGCCTCGGACTTCCTGTATCTCGGACGGGGGGTCAATTATCCGGTCGCGCTGGAGGGAGCGCTCAAGCTCAAGGAGATTTCGTATATTCACGCGGAGGGATACTCCGCAGGCGAGATGAAGCACGGCCCGATCGCGCTGATCGACGAAAACCTGCCGGTGGTGGTGCTGATTCCCAACGACAACGTCTACGAGAAGACCCTGTCAAATCTGAAGGAGGTCGAATCGCGTGACGGCCGGATAATCGCGGTGACGGACCGCCGAACCGCCGAGCTGGAAGAAGTCGCGTGGGAAATAATCGAAGTGCCAACTACCCATCGAATGCTGACGCCGGTGCTGATGACGGTGCCGCTGCAACTGCTGGCGTATCACATCGCGGTGTACAAAGGCTGCGATGTGGATCAGCCGCGAAACCTGGCTAAGTCGGTGACGGTGGAGTAGTCGGCTGCGAGCGCGCCGCTACTCGTAGCGCAGCGCGTCAATAGGGTCCAGCAGCGACGCTTTGCGGGCCGGGTAGTAGCCGAAGAAGATTCCGACCGCGGCCGAGAAGAGAAACGCGACCAGGATCGCGGCGGGCGAGATCAGCGTTGGCCATCCCGCCAGCGATGAGATCGTGCGCGATGCCGCGATGCCCAAAATCACGCCGGCCAGACCGCCGATGAGGCTGAGCAGCAGGGCTTCGACCAGAAACTGGAGCAGGATGTGGCTGCGGCGCGCGCCGATCGCCATCCGGATGCCGATTTAGCGGGTGCGTTCGGTGACCG
>DASXNP010000132.1:0-2900 GCA_036494985.1 Binataceae bacterium (SeqCode) | reverse complement strand
GTCTTGAAGCAACTCCGCGGCGCAGCCTGGTACCGACCACAATCCAGCCGATACCGGCGAATGGTTGCGGGTGACGGCAGCGTGGCTCGGGGACCTTCTAGGGATCGCCGACCTCGCCGCGAGCGGCAGCTTATACCATTTTGAACGTCCGCTCTCCGGGCCGGCGACCGGCGGCTTCGGGCACACTCCGGTCATCTAAGTTGTGCTCACTTTCGGGCGAGGCGCGAACGTTAGTTGCGGGTCAGCCTGCGCTCACAGCGGTCACTCGCCGTGTCGAGCAACGATTAGGTGGCGCATGCGCGCTTGCTTCTTTGCTCAGCGAGCCCGCACAGTCTCTGGGGGCATTCCGTCTTTGATAAGTTTGCGCAGCTGACTGCGTGTCTCGGGAGTGTCTTCGTGGCCGTGGACAGCGGCGGCATGCTGCATCGCGATTTCAAGCAGCTCCTTTTCGCTATCGGCGGAGATCGCAACGGTGCACTTGCTCTCGCTCGGGAATTCACGGCAATCGATGTATTTGCGAGCCATAGCAGTCTGCCTCTTCATAAGAAGGGGTCGGTATTTTGCACCTTCCAGGTGAGCTTCGGGATAGGGAGATTGGACCACAGGGCGTAAATCGACATTCACCTAGTCTAGTCGGACGCGGAGAACCGCTTCTATTTGGCTCATTTCGGCCATGACCGGCCCTTAGCCTCATCCACATAGAGTTCCCGGAAGCGGACATAGGTAATGATCCTAACGGTATGTCCGAACGGTTCAAGCCAAAAAGCCGACGGAGTGAGCGATATAATCCGTTGGCCGGCAGTCCGAATGGTCATGAGGAGCCATCGTGTCGCCCACGAGACGTGAGGTTATCAAGACAGTGGTGGCCGTCGGCGCGCTGCCCGAAGCGATTGGCGCGTCGCGCGCGGACACTTCACAATCAGTCTCCACGATTCCGCTCCCAACCCCGCGCGCCAAGGCTCTGATGGAAGTCTTCGGGCTGAAGTACCCGATTTTTGAGGCTCCCCATGGCAATCAGACATGTCCGGAGCTCTGCATCGCGGTTGCGAACGCTGGCGCGATGGGCTCGCTCGCGGCCTTCATCTTTGACAGTGATGAGACAGCGCACAACGCTGTCTCGAAGGTGAGGTCGGCGACGAAGGGAAACTTTTTCGTGAACTTTGTTCTGCAGTTCGGAGCGAAAGCGCTTCAGGCCACGCTGGATGCCGGGGCGCCAACTATAGAGTTCTCGTGGGGCGTACCCACGAAGGCGATGGTCGCGGCAGTGCGTGCCTCCAAGGCCAAGCTCGGAATCCAGGTTATCAACGCTGAGAGCACGCGTGTTGCTCTAGATCTCGGTGCCGACTTTCTCGTCTGCCAGGGTACGGAAGCCGGCGGCCATGTAGAGGCGAGCCGGGGGCTATACGAAACATTGTCGATCGTTCTGAAGGAGGCAGGCAAGACACCCGTGATTGCTGCCGGTGGCATCGGGAATGGAGAAGGAATCTACAAGGCACTGGCGGCCGGTGCCTCAGCGGCGGCACTAGGGACGCGGTTTGTTGCAACTGCTGAGAGTACAGCTCATCCGGACTACAAACGTGCCCTCGTCGCAGCCGACGCGAAGGATACAGCACTAACCATTTGCTTCCAGGATGGCTGGGCCGCGATGCACCGCGTTTTGCGAAATCGCACTTTCACCATGTGGGAAACAGCGGGATCCAGTTTGCCCGGCAAAAGACCGGGCGAAGGAGACGTAGTCGCGACTCAGGCCGACGGTACCAAAGTCGTTCGTTACGAGGGTACAGCGCCGCGCCCTGGGTTTGTCGGAGCGGTGACGGATTGTCCGATGTGGGCGGGCACGAGCGTTGAGCACATCAAGGATCTGCCGGCGGCGGGAGAACTGGTCGGGCGCCTTTGGCGAGAGTGCGAGGCCGCCCGATCCAACAGGAAGTCGGCGCTGCCACAAGATTGCTCACGATCCTGAAGTGCACGCCAGGAACGTCCGCTCCTGCCGTTCTGGTCGGTCACGGCCCGGACGCGAATGGATCACTTCGGCCAACTCCGGCCGCTCGGTTCGCGGCTTCAATTGACCTGGTAGCAGTCATTCGCAATGCTGTGGCGCCGTAAGCGGTAAGTCCGTGGCGTTCGTCTGACCGCGCGGGGTTCTCGGTGGCTAGTCGGCTGCCATATTTGGAAGAACTCAAGGGCGGCCATGGCGCAAGATCCGATTGATTGCATTGAGGTCGAAGCCGTCGGGATCAAAGGCGCCACCGATCCATTCGAGCATACTGTGGTGCTCGTCGTGCTTGCGGTCACTGATGGCGGACAGGAACTCCTCGTAGCCAGGGACGCCGCCGACATCCTCCGGCGGCGCTGCGCGCGCACCGGCGATGCACAGAGGATAGGCCCAATCCGGGTTGGGCTTGGCCACCTCGCTCACGGTGATGTTGTGGTGCCAACTGTCACCGAAGTCATACTCGTAGACGAACTCGCCGACGGACTCGCCGAGGGTGTCGAGCGTGTAGTTCTTCTCGTTCAGCATCTGCAGTTCCTGGAGGTCGGCGCCTGCGGAGCTAAAAGCACGCTCGCCGATCTGGAAGCTGTGAAGGTGAGAGTTGGTCCATCCCATGACGAGCTGCAGCAGGTCATGCAATCTCGGCAGAGTGATCGCGGCGGGTACCAAGATCCGCCGCCAGATCGGCGGCTCGATGCCCTCGAGCTCGATATGCCGCTCGCTTGCGAGCTGCCATGAGATATCTCCGGTCGATGAGGGCGGAATCGTACCTGAAGGGCGAGTACGCAGTCGCTCAGCTCGGGAAGTCGTGTATATCTGAGCGCAGCGGATTGGCTGCGAAGTGCTGCTTCCATAGGCGCGGGGTGAGTTCGGCGACGCGGGAGGCGGGGTGCTCGGCGATGCGCTG
>DASXNP010000131.1:0-6556 GCA_036494985.1 Binataceae bacterium (SeqCode) | reverse complement strand
TGTGCGATGGTTTTATCGGCGAGCTTGAAGTCGCGATGCGGTCCGATGACCATCGTCACCATGTCGCAGTAGATGAGCGAATTGTCGGGCGCGAGATCTTGCGCCTCGCGAAATTTTGCCATCGCCTGCGCGAAGTCGTTGTGTGCATACGCTTCGCCCGACTCGCGCAGGAACTCCGCGCGCTTGTCGGGATCGTGTTCACGCGACGCCACTTCGGCGTACATCTTTGCGGCGTCGGGGTAGCGTCCGAACGCGCGGTAGAATTCGCCGAGAGCGTCGGGCGCGTAGAGGTATCCGCGGCGAACCGCCTCTACCAATCCGGCTTCGATTGCTTTCCGATCGTCTGGCGGCAACCAGATTAGCAGGCGCGGGTCGAGATAAGGGTGGGTTCGAAGTCCCGGTGAGTTTTCTACCGAGATTCGCAGCTGCTTGTCAGCGTCATCGCGTTTACCCGCGACCATGAGCGCTCGCACGTATAGATCGCGGGTAGTTGGATCGATCGGATCGGTCCAGACGGCGCGCTGAAGTTCGGCTTGCCGCAATGACTCGGGCATCGCGTCGCCCTCAAGCGCAATCAGCGACAAGTGGGAGAAGCGATTGGCGGGGTAGGTGCTCAGCAGCGCGCGTGCCTGCGCGAGATCCCGCGGCTGAGTCAGATTGTACGGATAGACAATACTGCCCTGACTCATCGCGGCGACGATTAGAACTACCGTCGTGACTGATACGCCGAATGCGAGGAGGCCGGAGGCGCGCGAGCGGCGCCCGATTTTCTCGCTTTCCGCGACGGGCGTCTTCCCGATGCGAATCGCGAGCCCGAGGAGAACCGAGAAAAGCAGCGCAGTCGAAGGGATGCGCAGATCGAAATCGAACAAATCGATCATGCACATCGCGGCAATCCCGCCGACAACTCCCGCGTACGCCGGCGTAACCGCCGGAGTCAGCCAGCGCGCACCGCGTCTGAGTCGATCGACCAAGAGGAATGCGAACCATGCGAACAATACTGTCCCGACGATTCCGGTTTCTGCCAGCAACTCGAGATAGTCGTTGTGCGCGTGGTTGAAATACAGTTCCGTCCACGGCGGGAGCTGGTAGCGGGGAAGAATTTCAGGTGACGTGCCCAGACCGGCGCCTACGACCGGGAAATCACGGAACATCGCGAGTCCGCTCTTCCAGGCCGAGATTCGGTCGAGAATTGTGTAATCGGCAGAAACGGAGTCATGAATTCGCAGCGCCGCGTCGAACCTGGCGTCGGGGCCGACGAACAGCAGCGCCACCGCGATCACCATCGCGCCGCCGGCCAGCGCCAGTCTGAATCTGCTCGATCGGGCAAAGGCTAAAAGCTGACGTTCAGGGTTGGGTTCAGGATCCTTTTCGTGCGCAGTTTTCCGCGCGATGCGAATCCCACGCGGCGTCGCCAGCAGCAGCATGATAGCCGACCCGACGGCCAGCCCGAGCCATCCTCCGCGCGACAAGCTCAACAACACGGCGATGAGGATCACGAACGCGGCCGCTGCGCACGCGATTCTGAAAGCCAGCGGAGCGCGGCGCGGAGTCAGCAGGTTCGGAAACAGCGCGCACGCAAGCGTCAACGGGAAGACCATCGCGAGGTATCCCGCGAAATGATCGGGATTCACAAACGGACCGCGCGCTCGGGGCAACGGCTCGAACATCGCCTGCCCCCAATCGTACGGAATGAAGAACCACAGCATCTTTCCGTTCCAGGTCGCACGCTCGACGATGCCGACGAACGCCACCAGCAACCCTCCTGCGATGATGGCCAGCAATATTGCGCGCAGAAATTGAGAGTCGGAGCGCACGTCCGGCTCCTCTGCGAACGGATAGTAAGCGACGAACATGAAGGCCGATGCGCATGCGAGTATCGCCAGCAATCCCGACCAGGTCAGCAATGGCGCGATCGAGAGTGGGCGCCAGCGCGATCCATAGATGGATGCGGCCAAGGTTGACACGGCAGGGGGTTGATTGAGGGCGGCGTCGGGCGACCACTTCGATGAAGCGCCCATTCTGCCGGCCGCAGGTGCGAACGGAATCGGTGCTCCTTGCCGTACCTGTTCTTTGGTCGGCAGGATTACCAGTGCGGGCGCTGAAGCGGTCTGAGTATGGGGGACTGTATTAACGCGCTGGTAAGGGGAAACTCCCGGCCAGCCCTCGAGCGTTTCGAGGTACAAATTGTAGGCCGCCGGCGACAGCGCGCGAACAACGGCCGGCGGCAACGGAGCCAACTGGACTAGCGCGAAGCCGGTGAACAGGACGATCGCCAGCGCAAATTTTCCACCCGCGAAAGCATCGGCGCCTGCCGACGCATCAGACGAACGCGACAGCGACCCACGCTTGAGCATCCACACAATCACCAGTCCGAACAGCACCGCCTCCATCGGACCGTAAGCCAACGGATGGACGCTGCCGAACGCCAGCGGGCTGGCGATCAGGAGAACTACTATTGCGCCGGCGGCCAGGCGATCGAGTTTTTGCACGGATGTAACGATTTGGAATTGCCGAAGCGGGAAAGAGGCTCGCGGAAGACCGATCAGGTATTGAGTTTTGGCTCTTCCGCCGCGAGGTCCTGATCAGGATCGGCCTGGTCGGCAGGGTCGGACGTATAAGGATGATAACTACCGTAACCGCCGTGATAAGAACTGTAGTACCGGTAGTGCGGACTGTTCACGTCAACTTCGTTGAGCAGCACGCCGAAGAGCTTGGCCCGCGCGAATTCGAGCCGCGCCAGCGCCGCTCGCGCCAACTGCTTGGCGGTCTTCTTTGAATTCACGACCAACACTACGCCGTCAACCATGGTGGAAAGCAGCATCGCGTCGGTCACCGGCATCAGCGGCGGCGAATCGACGATCACCAGATCGAACTCGACCACCAAGCTAGCCAGCGTCTCACGCATTCTTTCCGAACCGACCAACTCCGAAGGATTCGGCGGTATTGATCCCGCGGTCAGCAGCCAGAGCCCTTCAATACCAGTATCGCGAATCAGCTGATCGACTTTGCTCGTCCCCGCCAGCACCTCGGTCAAGCCCTGGCGATTTTCGATGCCGAGTACTTTGTGGCATCGCGGCCGTCGAAGGTCGCAATCAATGATCAGAACCTTGGCGCCGGTATGAGCGAAAACGACGCCGGTGTTGATCGCGCTGACCGTCTTGCCCTCGGAGTTCGACGAGCTGGTGATAAGAATTGATTTCGGCGGGGAACCGGCGCGCGACAGCATCAACGCGGTTCTGAGCCCGCGGTACGCCTCGCCGATAACCGAGTACCGGCTGAGCGAACCAGCGATCTCCAGGTTTTTAGCCGGGAGATTGGCGGTGCCATTGCCGTTGATCCTGGCGTTGCCGTACTGCTTCGCTTCCACCCGCGCAAAGGACGGCACTGAGGCCAGGTTTGGCAGCCGCAGGTACGCTTCGATTTCATCAGGGGTCTTGAGTGTCTTGTCCTGGTAATCGATGAAGAACGCCAAACCAATCGCGAGCGCCAGCCCAAAAGCCATCGCTTGCAAAATCGCGGTCAACGGATGAGGGCTCGAGGGGCCGCCGGGCGCGACCGCGTCGTCAACCACCACGGTGTTCGAGGTTTGACTCTCGGCCGCGAGTCCAACGTCTTTCATCCGCTGCAGGACGCTGTTGTACAGCTCGCGATTGGTGTCAACTTCGCGCTGCAGGATGGCGTATTCCACCGAGGCGTCGTTGAGACCCAGCGCTTCGCCACGCACACGGTTCAACTCTTCCTGGAGCCCTGCCTCCTTAATCTTCGCCGCACCGTAGGAGGCCTCGACGCTTTGGGCGTACTTCTCGACGGTTTCGTTGTCAGTCTGCTGCAAGCGATCGATCCGCGCCTTAAGCTGGGCCAGGGGAGGATAGTCGGGCTTGAACTGCTTGGACATCGCAGCGTAATCGCTCATCGCAGTGGCGAGCTGCCCAGCCAAGCCTCCGGTCGAAGTACTGCCCGTCTCTTGCGGCACTGCCGTGAACTGATGCTTGTGGATCTGTTCGACCTCGGCCTCGAGTCCGATCCGCGCGACCTGGGCGTTGGTCAGCTGCTTGCTCAAGTCTGATAGCCGGTCGATTACGACGGTTTCCTTGCCGTCCATCGACATGAGACCCGGCACGATTCCTTTGTCACGGCGATAGTTGTTGAGCGCGAGCTCAGATTTTTCCAGTTTCTCTCTCAGCTCGACCAGCTTTTCGCGCAGGAATCGCTCACCCTCGGCATTGGCCTGGGTATGCAATTCGATCCCTTCGCGGATGTAGGCGTGGGCATGGGCGTTGGCCAACCTTGCCGACAACTGCGGGTTGGTGGTGGTGAAAATGATATTCACCATGTCGGTGTCCTGGATTGGCTTGATTTGAAAAGATCCCAGGTAAGCGCCAACCAGGCCCGCGATTGGATCGGGCTGTCTGGCGGCCGGTACCGGCTTGGCTGGTTTCAATCCGAAACTGCCTGCGAGCCAGTGCCTGAAGGCACTGGTCAGCGTTCCGTGCTCGCGCGGCTTGCTGGTCTTGCCAGTGAACGCAGGATCATTAGCCAAGCCTTCATCCTGGACGACGTGAGCCGCGAGGGTGCGGCTGCGCATGATCTCGACCTGAGTCTTCACGAAGTCGGACCCATCGCTATACTCGTAGGACTGATTGTTCGCTTGCGAGTGATTCTCGAGCAGCTGTGGAGTGTCCGAGCGGAGCAGAAGAGTGGATTGCGCGGTGTACATCGGAACTGCCAGCGACACCCGGATTGCAACGATCACCATAAAAGCCGCGGTGATCGAAAGAATTAACCAGCGATGCTTTCTCAGGGTGATCCAGTATCGCAGGAGGTCGAGAGAGTGCTCTTCCTCGTCGTTAAAATTGCGGCGCATCGAGCTATCGAATGGCTCGGCGACAACCTCTTGATTGCGACGAATAAAATATGGCGAGGGCTGGGTCATTTACTTCCTTGGTTTAGAACGCGGGCACCGGCACTGCCATGCGCGACAGGATATTGTAAACGACGTAGGGACCGATTTTGAGATCCGAGTACGGTACGTCGATAACGTCGTTGGCACGAACCGGGATGTCAGCGTCCTGCCCGGTCGCAATTTTCTCGAGGTTCACCGGAATCGAGACCTTGTTCCCAGCCCCGTCGCTGCGAATCAGCGTCGCCGCGGACGGATCGGAGGCGTACATCGCTCCGCCCGCTGAGCCTACCGCGCCGAGCACCGTGAGCCCTGAGCCAACCGAGAAAAATCCCGGCCGGTAGACCCATCCCGTCACCATGACGTTGCCGCCACCCGGCACCACGATAATGTCGCCGGGCTCGACTGGCATGTTGGTATAGCTGAGGCTGCCCTGAAATGCGCCGCTTTTCAGCGGTATCACCACTGCCGGGCCGTTGCTGATGTTCTGTCCCAGCGAGGCAAGCGTGATGCCAGTGTGGGGTGTATCGCGAGAGACATCGGGCATGCCCGGCTGCGTCTGTTGGTGGGCCTGATTTCTCGATCCATCCGGCGTGATCGGTGCGCCGCTCTCCTTGGGATCCTGCTCGTATGCCGCCGCCAACTGCTGCAGTTTCGTGCGACTACCCTCAACTTGCGGCAAGACTACTATCTCGTCGGCCGCATCCGCGGTCATACCGCCCGCCTGACTGATCGCGTCGAGGATACTCTCGCCCGCGCCGGTCAACACGATCAGACCCGGCGCACGAACCGCGCCCACCACTGCGACTTGCCGGCTGTGATACTCCTTGACGAAAACGTCCACCTGCGGACTGTACATATACTTGGTGAGCGCGTCTCTGAGCTTGTCCCTGACCTCACCCTCCGTCAGTCCGCCAACCTGAAGTATTCCAATCAGCGGAAGATCGATTTGACCCTGTCCGCTCACCCGCACCGTGCGTTCCTTCAGATCGTCAACACCGGGAACCGTAATCTGGATCACGTCGCCGGGACCGACCGGATAGTCCGTGGAAGCTTCGTCTTTCGCGGACCGCTTTTCCCACAAAGCCTTCAAGCGCTCCTGGTTCTTTGGTGAACTCGCGGTACTTGGAATGCGACTGTCCGCTATCGGCGGCGCGCCTGAAATTGCTTCGACGGGCGGTGCGTCCGGAGCCTTCGATGCGCAACCGAAAACCGCCACGGTACCAGCCAGGGCGAAAATTGCCGCTGCCGAGGAAACTGCCTTGGAAAAATATTTCAGCAAACCCGTCACGCGACGCTTAAACAATCTATTTGTAGCGCTCATAATCGGCTATTAGGGGCGACTAGATCAAGCCTACGCCGTCGCCATTGTTGAACGTTGTCGTTTTAGATCGATATTTTCTGCGTCGATCCGTTTAGCAACCAACTATCGACTGTGTGGCGCCGACGATACCGCTGATTGCGCCGACGTGCCCTGCCTTGCGGCCGCTATCATCTGAGAATTCGGCGCGATTCCCCAATCGACGGTAAGACCCTGGTCGCCGACGTATGCAACCGCCGATTGACCCTTGGAAATCAGAGTGTAGGTTCCGGGGACAAGTCCGTGAATCACATACTGGCCGTTCTCGTCGGTCACGCCGCTGCCCACCGCCG
>DASXNP010000130.1:0-7959 GCA_036494985.1 Binataceae bacterium (SeqCode) | reverse complement strand
CCTCGGGTATCCAGCGATAACGGCCGAATCGGCTGGTGCCATCCGCGGCAGTGAACCGAAAGGCGTGCTCCGAATGGTAGCTGGCCTGGCCGTAGCTGGCCGGCACCGGTTTCTGCATGAGTCGCTCAATGAAGGTGCGGGTGGCAGGGTGACTGTCCAGAAAGCGGGGGACCGCATCGGGTGCAGGCTTGCCGGTAACCGGGTCCGGGAGCTGCGCCCGCAGGAACGCGAGAAACTCCTCAGGTGTCCGCGCGGGAAACCCTTCGATAGAGAGCGCCAGGACGTCGGCGTTCTTGCCATCGGGTAACTTAAATTTCACCGCCATCGCCCGCGCGTTCGCGAGGCCATCGTGCACGTCCGGATCCCCGCTCGAATTGGAGAAGCGCACGATGCTTGGAACCGCTTGACCTTGCAGGTGCGGCGCCCGGCTCACGCCGCGCGCCTGTGGTGCACCGCGAAACGTGCCCGTGCAGACGATGCCCTTGGCGTGAACAGGACGGAACCCGGGATGCGAGCCGGCAAGCGCCCGCATGGTCTCGACGAGTTGAGCAATAACGGCTCCCGGTGCGGCGGATCCTGACATTGTTGGTCTCCTTCCTACTTGGAGAACTTGAGCTTGAGCCAGCAGCGCGCCCGAATAGTGCAGTGTGCTTCTAGCGTAATCGGGTCCTAAGCTGCATTTCCAGCCGCGGCTTCAAATCTATACTACCTGATGATCCACTGAGCATACTGCGCTGATCGTAGCAACTTGTATCGAATATTCTCGCGTCGGGCAGTCTAAATCATGCTCAGTTCGCCGCGAACCACAGCCGTTGCAGCAGTAGAAGGGCTTCCAAAGCCAGCGATTCTTACATGGTAGGCTGCAACCTGATGGAAACTCGGCGGGAGCGCCGTATCCGCTCACAGCGCCATTTGATATTGCCGTGGGGGGCTTCATCGGATCCAACGAAACCAGACTGCAATCAAGGACCGAACGATGACGAAGCGTGTCACTGGGTTGGCCTGGTGTGCCTTCGTTCTATCGCAGTTTCGAGTTAGCCGTTTGAGCTCTTTCTATGCACTCAGCTCGTCTAGCAGCGCTTTGGCGTCCTCCAGGTCGGCGGTGTCGAAGCCCTCGGTGAACCAGTTGTAGATCTCGGCGAGTATCGCACGCGCCTCGTCGCGTTTGCCCTGCTTGTCCAGAAGGCGAGCGAGACCCTTCGCGGCGCGCAGCTCATGCATCCTGGCGTCGTTGCCCCGCGCGATTGCGAGCGCCTCGCGCATGCTCGCGACCGCACCCTGCTCGTCGCCGGCCATGGCGAGCAATTCGCCCTGCAGCCGCAGGTATTGCGCGACGTAGCTGGTGACACCGAGGGCCGAGCGCGCGTCGAACCATTCCTTCAGCGTGTCGAGGCCGAGCTGCGTGCGGCCGAGCTGCTTGTAGGCTTCGGCGACAATGAGCAGGACGTTGTAGCGGCTCACCAACTCGTCGGGGGCGGTCGTGAGTTGCTCCTCCACCATCGCGATTCCTTCTTGCTCGCGCCCCTGCTGGGTTAGTGCCCAGCCGATCAGCCGTGTGGCAACCGCTCGCCAAAAAGGAAACCCGTGCTCAATCGACACCCTGAGCAGCGCGCGGGAGATTTCCTCGCCTTCGCCGGGCTCCCGACGCGAACAGTGGGCCTGCGCAAGCTGCAACATCGCCATCGCCAGGCTGAAGGGATCGGAGCCGTCCTCGACCAGCGCAACCGCTTCCCTCGCGCGCGCCAAGGCCTGATCGGGATAGCCCAGGTCGAAGAGCACATCGGCGAGCCGGGTGAGGCAAACCACCTCGGCATTCGGACCGAAGCGGATCGGTCCGAGCGTGGGGCGTGCCGCGGTGGCCAGCGCAAGCCCGCGCTCGAGGTGATTGCGAGCGGCGACGAATTCGCCGGTCTGGCCCAGCGAGGCGCCCAGCGCGCGATGCGCATCCTTGAGCAGGCCGGGGTCTCCAATCCGCTCCGCGAGGGTCATCGATTCCTCGGCTATCACCCGCGCCTCGCGCGCGTTGCCCCGCGTGTAGTGGCTCGCCCATAACCCCTGTAACACTGCGAAGAGCAGCGTGTTGTCGCCAAGCTCGCGGGCAAGCTCGCGGGCCCGGCTGTAGGTCGCGAGCAACTCCGGCGCCACGAATCCTCGCGCCGCCATCATGGAGGCGCCCAGGGTGACCCGGAGCTTCAGCTCTTCCTGCGCGCGTTGTCGTTGGTCGGGAAGCGCGGGGACGAAGCCCAGCGCCGCGGTGGCGTAGTTGATCGCCTCGACGTAAGCCGAGCGCAGCGAGGCCTGCCCGGCGGCGCGCCAGAGGTAGTCGATCGCCTTGGGGGCGTTGGCACTTCCACTGTAATGATGCGCCAGCTCGCCCACATGATCCTCGATCCGCTCCGCGTACAACTCTTCGATCGCCCCGGCGGCGCGCTCGTGAATCGCCTTGCGCCGTTCGACCAGGATCGAGTTGTACGCGACCTCCCGCGTCAGGGCGTGCTTAAACGTGTACTCGACGTCTCCCACCGCTGGCTGCTCGTAGATGAACTCGGCGAGCTGGAGGTCATTGAGCATGCGGCCCAGCTCATCGTCGGGCTTCTTGACGACCCCGCGCGCGAGCGCGAGCGGAAACTCTTTCCCGATCACCGCCAGTGTCTGGAGCAGGTCTTTCTTATCTGCCGGCAACCGGTCGATGCGCGAGGCGAGGATGCCCTGCACGGTGGGCGGAAGCCTGAGCTGTTCGACCGGGCTAACCAGCTTCACGCTGCCGTTGCGCTTAAGAGAGCCGTCCGCGACCAGGGCCTGGAGGATTTCTTCCATGAAGAGCGGGTTGCCTTCCGTTTTCGCGATGATGAGCCGCTTGAGCGGCGTCAGCTCCGCATCATCGCCGAGCAGCGCGCAGAGCATCTCCTCGGCGCTCTGCTTGCCCAGTGGATCGAGCCGCAACTGCGTGTAGTAGGTCTTTGAGACCCACTGGTGCGAATACTCGGGGCGGTAGTTGACCAGCAGCAGGATCTTCGTGGTGCCGATAGAGTCGGCCAGCAGATTCAGAAATTCTTGCGTCTCGTCGTCGATCCAATGCAGGTCCTCGAAAATCACCATCAGCGGCTGATTGAGCGATTCGCGTAGCAAAATGCGCTTGATCGCGTCGAGCGTGCGCCGCTTCTTCACCCGCCCATCCATCTGCGCCAGCGGATCATCGCCTTCGACCACTCCGAGCAGCGCAAACAGCAATGGAAGCGTGTCTTCCAAGGCGCGATCGAGAATCGTAATTTTGCCCGCGACCTTCTCACGCCGTTTGCGGGCGTCGTCCGCGGACCTGATTTCGAAATAGCCGTGAAGCAGGTCGATTACTGGGAGATAGGCCGAGGCCTTCTCGTGCGACACCGAAAGCGTCTCCAGCACCATCCAACCCAACTGTGAGACCGCCTTGAACTCGAACAGCAACCGCGATTTGCCGACCCCGGCCTCCGCGATCGCGGCGACGATCTGGCCGTGTCCCGCCTTCGCCTGAGTGGCCGCGTGCTTCATCGCTTCCATTTCGCGCTGACGACCGACGAACTTCGTGTACCCGCGTACTGCTGACCGTTGCAACCGTGTCCGCAACGGTCCCAGTCCGGTGACCTCGTAAACCCTAACCGGGTCGCTGACGCCTTTGACTTTGGTTACGCCCAATGACTTCAGCTGGAAGTAGCCCTCGACGAGCCGGCGGGTGGTCTCGCTCAGCGCGATCGACCCGGTCGGCGCGATCATCTGTAATCGCGAGGCGAGACCGACCGCGTGTCCGGCGGGAAGATATTCGCTATGCGATTGGTCCTTGCCTACCGCGCGCATCACCACTTCTCCGGTATTGATGCCGATGCGAATCTCGACCGGCGCCTTGCCGTCAGCGCGCAGCCGATCCGAATACCGGCGCAGCTCTTCCTGCATCCGCAGCGCCGCATAGATCGCGCGCTGCGGATGGTCTTCATGCGCGATCGGTGCGCCGAACAGCGCGAACACTCCATCGCCGGTCGATTGCGCCACCTGCCCCTGATAACGATTGACCGCCTCGGCCATGATCGCGAGTGCCGGATCGACGATCGCACGCGCCGCTTCGGGATCGAGATCTTCGATCTGGCTCATCGAACCCTTGATGTCCGCGAACACCACCGTGATGGTCTTGCGCTCTCCCTCCAGCGGCGCCTCGCTAACTTCAGCCTCGATGGGGCTCCGGTCGCTTGCGTCGTGCGACCGGATCGGAACGGGTGGGCGTGTCGCTAGTAGTTCGCCACAGTCGCCGCAGAATGACTTGCCCGGTTGCGATTCCGCGCCGCATTTCGGGCATCGAACTGCGAGAGCGGAGCCGCAGTCGCCGCAAAAGCGTTTAGTATCAGAATTGTCCGATCCGCACTTTAAGCAGTGCATCGACTTAACCGAATTGGTAACTCGCGGCTCTTTTATCACTCAATCTCGGGCAGGGACAGCAAGCCAGAGCGCTCGGATTCTATCTTGAGTCAACTCGAACTAGCCAAGCACAGGCTCCAGAGTCCGCGAACCCGGACAAAGGGGGCGGACCAAGTCCATCTTCGTTCGCTGGCTAGCGCGGACGAACTTACCTCTACCGGTCATATGCGCGCTCCAACGAGAAAACGCTTTCGCGCTAAATGAGTCCTTCGATGTCTGGCGTTCTTTGCGCCCCATGAGAACCCCTCCCGACGACGGTCGAAAGGTTCAGCTTTCGACTGGCGACGCCGTCGCGACCGAGAGCGTCACTTCACGTCGGAAGAAAGAGCCAACAACTCGTCCAGGCTCTGATCCACGGTCAAGGTAGGCACGCTGTCCCTCAAAGAAAATCTGCGTCGCAGGTTGCCTTTGTTGAAGTCGACCGATCCTTCCCACCTCTGCGCCCAGATGATCTGATCCTGATTAACTAGGACTGGTTGACCTTCGCTCATGAGCTCGATCATTATGCCGACATCCTGATTGTGCCGCGTTGTGCGTGCGGCCGGGCGGATCATGGTGCACGCGAGCGTGATCTCGGCATAATCAGAGTCTTTCCACGAAGGCGAGCAAGTCGTCACTTGGCCGGTATCGACCGGCGAGGGCGCAATGGGCTTGGTTTCGCCATCGCTTTTTCCTTCAGCTGTATGTCGGCGCGGACATACATCTGCGCGCTTTCCACAGACTCATGTTCGAGCCAGAGCGCGATCACGGTGCGGTCCACTCCGTTCTGGAGTAGCTGCAAGGCTGCACTCTGACGCAGCACGTGAGGCGTCACGCGTTTGCCCTTGAGCGTCGGGCAGCTCTTTGAAGCCGAGGCGACGTGCTTACTGACGATGCGCTCGACGGCATCGCGACTGAGCCGATCTCCGCGATTGCTCACGAATAGGGGCTCGCGGCGGGCGGCCGCGACAACGGCAAGCCCGGCATCCGCAAGGAATACCATCCGACCTACTTCGGCGCGTTCGTACTGGACCCCGATGGCAACAACATCGAGGCGATCTGCCACAAGCGTGAGTAACACGCGCGAATCACAGCCCTTTGAGCGCGAGGCCGCCGAGTGCACCGCCGCCCTAATTACGACCATAAGCGCTGGCTCGACCGGCGGTGGACTTCGCCGCGACGGTCGCGCAAGATGACCGCGATCTTTGCGGGGAGGGAGCGCCGATGGACAAACGTGGTTGGTTCCTGACTGTGGCCGGGGTGCTTTTTCTGTTGCTTGCGATCTCGAACTCTCTCAAACCGGTGTTGGCAAACGCGCATACCGGATTCGTGTTCTTCGGTCGCCGGCTATCGGGTATTCCGAACGACATCCTGGGACCGCTTTTTGGCTTCTTCCTTGTCGCATACGTAATCGCGATTTGGCGGATGCGGCGCATAGCGCTGCCGCTTGGATGGCTCTACGCGGCGTACGTGGTGGCGAACACGATCCTGTTCACGACGCATTCTACCGACAAGCCTCCAGCGCCGGCGTTCGCGGCCGTTACCTTGATCGTCGGGCTCGGCGTGCCGATCGGAGCGGCCATCGTATTGACGATCAAGCGTGGGGAACTCGCTTGATCTCGTAGGGCAGCTCAAGCCATTGCGTCCGGCTTTGCGCCAGCGGCTGCTGCACGATCACGCGTTTCTTCTATCGACACTGGTTGCGTTCAGAATTAACAGCTCGGATCGCACGGCTGTTTGCGCTAAGCCAGGAGGCGAGGTATGTGACCTCTCTCGAAGCGTCGAACGAGCGGCTCGGGTTAGCTTATGGATAAGCTGGGACATACTGTTGTCATCGGCGGGAGTATCGCAGGCCTGATAGCCGCGCGTGTCCTCTGCGATTACTTCGAGCGTGTGACGATCCTGGAGCGGGACGCAATCGAGAATCGTCCTGTCATTCACAAATCCGTCCCCCAGGGGAATCACCTTCATGGTCTACTAAACGGCGGTCAGCCGGTGCTTTCGGCCCTATACCCTGGTTTCACCGACGATCTTCGCGGCCTCGGAGCACACCGGGTCACGGTCGGCCGCGATGTCGCTTGGTATCTGCCTGACGGAAAAGCTTATAGCGCGACCGGCTCGCTGCGAGAACCTTTCGACGTTGGCTTGGAAGCGCATTGCGCGAGCCGCGGTTTGATCGAATACGGTAATACGGCGAAACCAGGGACTTCCGGCCTCCGGATTGAGACGGGAACGACGGTCCGTGAGCTGATTTGTCGCAAGGGGCGGGTGCGCGGCGTCCGATGCGACGACGGTCGGTCCCTCGAAGCCGAGCTAGTCGTCGATGCGACCGGACGCGCATCGCGCGCGCCGCAATGGCTGACGGCGGTAGGTGTTTCCGAGCCGCTACAAACCACGATCGGCGTTGACACGGCTTATAGCACGGCCAACTTTCGCGTCCCCGACTGGTATGATGGCGAGACTTTGATTTTCGGCCCTGCACCAACTTTCACGCGCCGCGGCTACGTTATAAGGATCGAAAACGAATCGCTGTTGGTCAGCCTGATCGGCCGGTTTGGTGACTATCCACCTACCGACCGCGAAGGATTCCTCGCCTTCGCCAAGGGCCTGCACTCCGACCTCGCTTGGAGAATTATAAGGGATGCGAGCTGTTGCCCATCATCGATTCTCCGCCAGCGTACAGCGTCACTACGAACAGGTGAGTCCTCTGGTAGAGGGATTTCTCGCGATCGGCGACGCGCTATGCACCTTCAATCCGATTCACGCTCAGGGAATGAGTGCAGCGGCACGGCAAGCGAATTTGCTGCAGGAGGTTCTCTGCGAACATCTATCCGAAGCTCGCCGATTGGACGGAATCGGAAGTGCGTGTTCTTTTCCAGGGCGGCAGAGCTGGAGAGCACTCCTTGGAACCTCGCGGCGGGATTCGATTTCGCTTTTCCTCAGACGCGCGGGGAAAGACCACCCGGGATCGAAGAGCGAGCGCGCTACTTCGCCGCCCTCGATCGCTTGCAGACCGAGGATCCTGAGATTCGCCGGCTCATGACGGAGGGTTTTCACCTCATCAGACCTCTTTCAGCCCTGCTGGAAGAACCGCTGCGCAACCGCGTCCGAGCTCAGATGTAGATGCTGGCGAAAGCGAGGGGCTCGATCGAGGGTAACCAACTGATTCGCTTTCCTTTGTGACAGCCGATCGCATCCGCCGCCACTCGATCACCGTCAACAAATGAGAGAAGAGTGATGGAAAGGCGCCCGCAGCGCACTGATCGTCTGACTCACTGGAAATAGAAAGGCAACGAGATGGCAGAACAGCTGGATCTTCGTGGTACAGAGGGCCTCCGCCTTGTAGCCGACGTGTATGGACCCGCCAGCGTTGTTGCTGCACGGTTTCGGCCAAACTCGGCAGTCCTGGGGACGGACGGCTGCCGAACTGGGCACCCAAGGATGGCAGGCGTACGCCATCGATCAACGGGGTCATGGCGACAGTGAGAGGCCCGTCATCGCCGCTTACCAGTATGCTGATTTTTCCGCCGACGTCTT
>DASXNP010000129.1:0-4470 GCA_036494985.1 Binataceae bacterium (SeqCode) | reverse complement strand
GGAAAAAGTTGCTCGACGAACGGAATTCCCTCGTCCTTCAGGATCTTGATCACACTCTGACGGGTGATTCCCGGCAAAGAGGAAGTGATCGGCGGACTCTTCACGATGCCGTCACGAATCACAAACAGGTTCTCTCCACTTCCCTCGGCAACATAACCTTGCACGTCGAGCAGCAGTGCCTCGTCGTAGCCGCAGCGACGCGCCTCGTAAGCCGCGAGGATCGAGTTGACGTAGTGGCCCGTTGCTTTGGCATTTGGCATCAGGGAATTGTGATGGAATCGCACAAACGACGACGTCTTTAGCCGCACGCCCTTGGCAACTCCGTCTTCGCCCAGGTAAGCGCCCCACGGCCATGCCGCAATCGCGACGCGGGTCTTGTTTCCCCTCGCACCAAGCCCCATCTCGCCCTCGCCGAAGAAAACTAGCGGTCGGACGTAGCAGTCTTCCAAGTGATTCACGCGAATCACATCGGCACAGGCCTTAAGAATCTCTTCCTGCGCAAAAGGGATCTTGATCTCGCAGATATGCGCCGAGTCGAACAGGCGCCGGATGTGCTCGCGAGCGCGGAACATTGCCGATCGGCCGTTCTCGCCCCGGTAACATCGCATGCCCTCGAACACGCCCAGCCCATAGTGCAGGCTATGGGTCAGGACGTGGACGTTGGCCTCATCATAGGGGACCAGGCCCCCGTCCATCCAGATTTTTTCCGTGCGTATGCTCACTCTTGGACACCGGCGCGAGCGATCTGGCGCGAGCTCCCTAGGCTATTCAAAGCTCGATCTCCCTACAAGCACAAAGCTCGGGCTCGCGCACCGAGAACGCCGGCATCTCCTAAGACCGCTCCTTTTCGATGCGTGACAGCCTATCGGGCATCGATTCCGCTTCCGCAGAGGTTGCGCCTGAAGATAGTGGCTGCGCGCCGCCGCCACCCGAAGCAGCGCCGCCGGCGAACCTCATGCGAGCTCGCCGTCGCCATCGCCGCCGCGGTCTTCTCGATCGTCTCAAGCCGTTCCTGCTCACCTCACGATGTTGGAGGCCCATGAATTCATCGGGATCGGCGATGAAGCGCTCCAGCGCGCCGGGATCCCCGTAGTTTGCCGCCGTCAACCGATGTAGCTGGCGGGCTTGCTCGAAGTATGGCCGCCTGATCAGCCCGCGCGTCTTGCGCGTTGGCGCGATCAGCCGCGGATATGCGTTCAACAGCAAACGCATGTGCTCCGTATCCCCCTTTGCGAAACCTCGCGATCGCAGCGTTTCGACCAACGCGATTGCGGTTTGACCCTCGGAACTTCCATCTGTTCTCTGATCCGTCGTTGTCAGGTGCAGATCAAGGAACAGGCAGGCCAGCAGCATCGCATGAGATGGCGACGCGCCTTTTTCGATCCACGAGCCCAGAGCCTCCATGTTCTTGTCCGTCCGGCTTCGCTCGACCCGGCCAGTTCGGTCGAGATGCGCGGCGAGCTCGGGCTGGAGGATTTGCAGAAGTCCCAACTCGTGCATCATCGACAGCGCTCGCGCGCCGCTCGTCGAGGACAGCGTCTTGTAAATCTCCTCTACGAGTCGCGGCACTGATGCCTTGGTTAGGTCCTCCCGATGCTTGATGATCGCCTCGCGCGTCCTGGGTTCAATCTCAAATCCCAGCTTCGCTGCAAACCGAATAGCACGCATCATTCGAACCGGATCCTCCCGCATGCGGGATGCGGGCTCGCCGACCGTCCGGATCAAGCGCGCTTCGAGATCCTCCAAGCCGCCAACGTAGTCGATCACCCGGAAAGTCGCCGGATCGTAAAACATCGCATTGACGGTGAAGTCTCGCCTAAGTGAGTCCTCCTCAGGCGTTCCGAACGTATTGTCTTGCCGGACGAGAGGGTCGCCACACGGCGGAGCATCTTCGCTCATCCGACGAAAGGTCGACACCTCGATGTTTTGCGCGCCAAAGAACACATGGACCAAGCGGAACCGCCGCCCGATCAACCGGGAGTTTCGAAACCAAGCGCGCACCTCGTTGGGATGCGCAGAGGTGCCCACGTCGAAATCTTTCGGTTGCCGTTGGAGCAACAAGTCGCGCACACCGCCGCCGACCAGGTATGCGGTCGCGCCGGCGTTGATCAGGCGATAGAGAACTTTCAGGACGTTTGAATCGATATCGCGCCGCGAAATCCGATGCTCGGCGCGCTCCAAAATTCGCGCTTCCATGCGCCTAACGCCTGCTGTGATTCTCGCTGAGCTCAGCAAGCACGCCGGGTCTTCGCTCCCACCCCATCAGTCCTCCCGCCTCCCCTGTGCCCTTGCGCGTTTATCACGGCGGTTCATAGTACAGCCAAACCCGTTCTGCCATCGCAATTGTATAGAAGGCCGCCAGTATCGGCGACAGCCTGATGACCACGGCTGAAGCGCTCCCGAACCCCGAGCTGAGCAGCAGAACGATCGCGTAATTTACGACTCCGCACCAATGGCCGATCCGGCTCGCGATCGGCCGGCCGCTTCGCCAAGCGGAATCAGCTGCGTATTGAGCAAATAGGAGCGTCACCAGCACCGGAATGTAGGCCGGCAGCCGCTTCGCGATCACTTCGCAAACCATCGCGGTCAGGATAAACGCCACGTCCGCAATCCCGTCCAGCCAGCGCCCCGAGGCACTCTCCGCGTTCAATCGCCGCGCGAGCCGCCCATCGAAAAAATCACTGGCAATCGCGGCTAGAGAGATCGCCAACAGCGGCCGCCGCTCACCCACCCACGCACACGCAACCCATGCAGCCGCTAACCCGAACCGAGCGAGGCTTAAGGCGTTTGGGATCTGCGCGCGAAGCGAAGTGCGCCATCGCCGCGGGGCTCGCGATTCGCCATCGACCGCCAATTCGCCTAAGCTTTTGGTATGGCTACGGATCATCGCCTCACCGTTCAAATCGTCAGCCACGGCCCGGGGTGTCTGGACGGCGTGGTTGCCGCCGCCGCTGTCGCCCGCTTTCACGGTGGCCATCGCGTGGTTGCAAACTTCGCGGCCAACGGCGACAGCGATCGCCTGATCCAGAAGCTCAAACTCAAAGCGGGCGCAGGACAGGACGAAATTTGGATCACGGATCTATCGTGGAACTCGGTTGAAACCGGAACTCATTTGACCGAGCTTGCCCGTGCGGGCGTCCGCGTTTTCTGGATCGACCATCACCGCACCGCAGTGTCCCGCTCCAGCGCGCCCGAATTCAAGGTTCCCTTTGCCGGTACGATGCTGTCTGAGCAATATTCCGCCGCGCGTCTGGCGTGGAGTTTTCTTGAACGCCGCGCCGGAGAGCTGTCCGAGGAAGCCGCCGAGTCTTTTCGCAGCTTCTATCCGATCGTTGCCTTGGCCGACGATCACGATCGATGGGTTCACCTATTGCCAGATTCCGCCGACTGGGCGCTTGCAGTCCAGACTCTAGGCTCAGCCGATTCCTACCGCGAGATCCTCGCGATGAAAGAACCGGTTCTCAGCCGCAAGCTCAAAAGAGCTTTACTCGCGGGACGCGAAGCGATGGAAAAGAGCCGCAAGCTTGCGCGTACGACCATGATCGACAGGGTTTTGCCGAACGGACTTAAGCTACGGACCGCGTGCTGTTTCGGCTACAGTAGCGAGGTCGCCGCCGATCTATACGACGGACAGCTTCAGACCGTAATCGCCTTGTTCGATTTGCGCAGTCAGGGCGTCAGCCTGCGCCGCAGCGCAGATTGTGAGGTTGACCTGTCCACCGTGGCGCGCTCCCTTGGCGGAGGCGGACACGCCGCGGCATCCGGCTTCATGCTTGAGGAACTTCGTCGCACTCCAGCCGAGCGCCTGGCTGAGATCCTTTCCGAACGCCTCGCGGGCACCTAGTCTTCGCCAGGGTGTTCAACCACGCGTTGCGAAAGACTACTTTTGAAGCTTCGACTCGCTCGATAGATCCGAGGTCCGACTGTGCTCTTTTCCCCAAGTTGTTGGTCGTTCTCCACCAGGGTGCGGAGGCCTAAGTTGAGAGCGAGGATCACGTATGTTAATCAATCTAGTCACGGGGCGTGGCGCAGCCTGGTTAGCGCACCTGCCTTGGGAGCAGGGGGTCGGCCGTTCAAATCGGCTCGCCCCGATTTTTTGGCGCCAGTAGCTCAGGCGGACAGAGCAACGGCCTTCTAAGCCGTGGGTCAGGGGTTCGAATCCCTTCTGGCGCGCCATTGATGGATTTAGCGGCGGCCGGGCCGCCGACGACAAAACTAGCGTGGTGGGTGTAGCTCAGTTGGTAGAGCATCGGATTGTGGCTCCGGCGGTCGAGGGTTCAAATCCCTTCACTCACCCCACGAAGCTTGCTAGGAGCGCCCTTCCTGGATCGGTGGGCCGTTAGCTCAGTTGGTAGAGCAGCTGACTCTTAATCAGCGGGTCCCCAGTTCGAGCCTGGGACGGCCCACCAAATTTCTCAGTAAAATCAAACACTTCCTCCGGAATAGATGACTCGACAGGTGAGTCTTTGT
>DASXNP010000128.1:0-2523 GCA_036494985.1 Binataceae bacterium (SeqCode) | reverse complement strand
GCTTTCGATAAGGCGCTGGTTCAGGGTGCGCAACAACTCGGTCTGGTCATCAATCTGATCACCGCTTTGCGCCGAGAGTTTGTGCGAAAGAGCTTGCCGGTAGTGCTCGGCACTGCGCGCGAGCGAGTCGGCGGCGTTTTGCATGGGGGCAAAGTTCAGGTGCGGAGGAACGTCTTCTTTGGAGACGGTAATCATCTGGGAGAATTATACGACGGGTTAAGCATGGTTAATGCTGAGCATCGCCGCAAAAATAGCTGCCGACAGGGCACGCCTGTTTTCATAGAAGAATACAGCGCGGACAGTTTCAGTGTTGGCTCTCGAGCATTTGAGCGGCCGATTCAATCAGAGACGATTCATCCTGCAGCGCTTTCCCCACGCGGGCGATTTCCTGGTCTGCTTCTGGGTAGTTCTTCAGTTCGATGGCTTCGCGCACGCCGGGGACGGTCTTCGGCGCGTAGCCGGTGTAAACGCCGGGGGCGTCGAGCAGATATTTGTACCAGGGTCGGCGCGGAAGTCCGTCATCATTTGTCAGTTTGCGTTCGCTTTCGATAAGGCGCTGGTTCAGGGTGCGCAACAACTCGGTCTGGTCATCAATCTGATCACCGCTTTGCGCCGAGAGTTTGTGCGATAGGGCTTGCCGGTAGTGTTCGGCGCTGCGCGCGAGCGAGTCGGCGGCGTTTTGCATGGGAGCGAAATTCAGGTGCGGAGGAACTTCTTCCCGGGGCGGGGCGACCGTGGGATGGCGAGGGTCAAGCGTGGCCTTGAATACGCCTTCGTCCAGTTCCTGATTGCGCTCGCGAATTTCTTCCTGCTTGTCGGAGAGGAGTTTCTGCAGATCTTTGGTGTATTTCTGGATCGTGTCGGCGAAGTCAACGAAGTCGTAAGGGAGAACTTCGGCGTCGGCGAAGCGCATTACCGCGGTTCCGATCGTCTGTGAGAGTGCACGGCCGTAGACGAAGTCGGTGTCAGAAAAATGGGTGTACCAGTAAAAGTCGTCGTAGATCGAGTGGTAGATGCCTTGTTCATCCTCGCCGCCGTAGCCCAAGTTGAGAGACGCGATCCCGATGTGATCGAGAAATGCGGTGAAGTCGGTTCCGGAGCCCAGCGGATCGATCCGCAAATCGGCGCGCTGGCGCAGCTCTTTGCGGTCGTCGGCGGATTTTGCTTCGGCGATCTTCGACAATTGCAGGCGCTGCCACGCGGTCTGTTTGGTTTCAGGGTCTTCGATGTCGCGCGCGACTCCGTTGATAAATTGTTCGAGACTCGGCGAGCCTGAAAGGTTAATCAGCCCGCGATCGTTGCCATCGGTGTTGATATAAATGGCTGCGTGCTGGCGAAGTTCGTCGGCGTGGGTTTCGACCCATTCGGTGGAACCGAGCAGCATGGGCTCTTCGCCGTCCCACGAGGCATAAATAATGGTCCGGCGCGGCTTCCATCCCTGCTTCAACAATTCGCTTAGCGAGCGCGCTTCTTCGAGAAGAGCGACTTGTCCGGAGACAGGATCTTCGGCGCCGTTCACCCAGGCGTCGTGGTGATTGCCGCGGACGATCCATTCATCGGGTGCGACGCTGCCGGGAATTTTTGCGATGACGTCGTAGACAGGTTTGATGTCCCAGTTGAATTGCACTTTCAAATGAACTTTCGCAGGGCCGGGACCGACGTGATATGGAATCGGCAAAGTGCCGCGCCATTCGTCGGGCGCCATTGGGCCTTTGAGCGCAGCGAGCAGCGGTTGCGCGTCGCCGTAGGAAATCGGCAGAACGGGAATCTTCGTGAGACTCTTCGCCTCTTTTATCGGCAGGCGCTTGGCGCTCGGGGTTGCGCCGACGCCGGGAGTGAGCGGGTCTCCGGGATTCGACGAAGCAAAATCCATGACGCTGCCACGCTGCACGCCGTCCGGATTACGCATGGGGCCTTGAGGAAAAACTTCTTCGCGAGTGTAGCCGTCATCGTGCGGCTCGGAATAAATGAGGCAGCCGATGGCGCCGTGCTCCGCCGCGACTTTGGGCTTTACTCCTCGCCAAGAGTGGTAATACTTGGCGATGACGATCGCGCCCTTCACCGAGATGCCGAGGCGATCGAGTTTCTCGTAATCCTCGGGCACGCCGTAATTCACGAACACGAGCGGCGCGGTGACGTCGCCATCGATCGAATAAGCGTTGTAGGTGGGAAGCTGCTCGGATTTCTGATTCGACGTGGGATCGACCGCCAGCGCCGGCTCCTCAAGCTTGGCGGTGAACTTTGTGGGCTCGACCATTTCGAGCACGCGGACTTTGGGCGTGGGAAAAAGTACGTCGAAAGTTTCGATGTGAGCGTCGAGTCCCCATTCTTTGTATCGGGCGAGAATCCATTCGGCGTTGTCTTTGTCGTATGGCGAGCCGACGTGGTGAGGGCGCGCACTGAGGCGGCGCATGTATTCGCGCAGCTTGGCGGGATCGGGGATGGCGCGGAATTTCCCTTCCCAGTCGCGCTCGGTCTGGCTGGAGCGGGATGTGTAACCGGCGAGGGGGGTCTCGTCCGCAC
>DASXNP010000127.1:0-2171 GCA_036494985.1 Binataceae bacterium (SeqCode) | reverse complement strand
GTCTTGAATCGGTGAGACGACTTCGATGAACTGATTGGTGACTGGAAAGATCGCGTTCTCCAAGCCAAACACCTTGACACCGGGGTCGCGAAACCCGACCTCGAGACCGAAGACTTCGCGCAGGTCCTCTACTATCGGCGGAAGATTGCGTGCGACCAAAGCCAACTGTTTCAGACGTAGCCACATGGTAACTTACCTCTTCTTCTAGCGCCCTTCGAAGCGCGGTTTTCGTTTCTCGACCTTGGCGGCGAATGCCTCGCGCGTATCACGGGTCTGAAACATCCTGAAGTGGCGCTCGGTTTCGAGCGCCACGTACGAGGCGAAGTCCATCTTTTCGGCTTCAACGAAGTTCGACTTCATCGTGCGCAGTGCGATCGGCGCAAAAGCCGCAATCCGATCCACGATCGCACCCACCTCCGCTTGGAAGTGTTCCTCAGGAAAGACCCGCGATACCAACCCGATTCGCAAGGCGGTTTGCGCATCGAATTTGTCGGGAAAGAAGTAAAGTTCGCGGGCTCGAGCAGGACCGACGATTCGTGCCAAGGTCCACGGTCCGCCCATGTCGCCGGCGACGCCAACTTCAAGAAACGCCGAGTTAAAACGCGCCGACGAAGCGGCGAATCGGAAATCGCAACCGAGCGCCCAACCCAACCCGGCCCCGGCACAGGCGCCGTTGATCGCAGCCACGGTCACCGCGGGCATTTCATGGAGCAAAACGGGTACGCCGAAGTCGGAGGCGTCGAGCTGATCAACTTCAGCCCCCTCACCGCCGGCCACTCGCTGAAGGTCAGCCCCGGGACAAAAGCTCTTACCGGCGCCGGTCAGAACCAGTACCCGCAGGTCGCGATCCTCGGCGGCCGCGCTAAGCGCCTGGCGCGCTTCGCGGAGCATGCGGTTGGTCATCCCATTGAGACGGTCAGGACGGTTCATTACAAGGCGCCCGACGGCGCCCGACTTTTCGTACAAGATCGTCTCGAAGCGATCGCTGCTCATAACTTCTCTCCGTGGTAACGCTGAAAGCGAGGCGCCCTGCGTTCGACAAATGAGGCCACCCCCTCGGCGGCGTCCGGATGACGCAGCGCCTGTTTCATCAAGTCGTCGGCTTCGACCAGGGCAGGCTCCATCGCGAGCGACCAATGCCGATAGACCTGCGACTTGATCACCGCCAGCGAACGCGGCGATACGCTCGAGGCGAGGCCGCCCACGTAGGCGCGCACTTCGTCGAGGAGTCGCTCGCGCGGCACAACCCGATCGACAAAGCCTATCCGCAACGCTTCTGCACAATCGATTCGGCGCGCGCTCCATAGCAGATCAAGCGCGCGGCTGGTCCCCACCAGGCGCGGCAGCAGCCAGCTCGTACCGTGCTCGGCGATCAGGCCGCGCTTAGAGAAGGCAGTGGTAAAGCTGGCATCGTCGGAGGCAAAACGGAGATCGCACATCATTGCGAGTACAAACCCACCGCCGGCGGCGACACCGTTGACGGCCGCAATCACGGGCTTGGGAATCCGCAGCAAGTACCCGAACAACGCCGGAAGTTCGTTCGCGCCACGCGCGGTCGAACCCTCCGGTTGCCCGGCTGAAGCGGAGCGCGCGAGATCGCCCGTATCGAGACCGGCACTAAAGGCGCGGCCGGTCCCGGTGATCACGATCGCGAGCACTCGCTCGTCGGAAGCCGCCCGATCAGCGCAAGCTCGGATCGCGTCGATCATCACAAAAGTGAATGCATTCAACTTCGCGGGACGGTTGAGGCGCACCAACGCAATCGAGTCCTCGATTTCACACAGAACCGTTGGCGGGTCAGAAGCCATGCTTGGTGGTCGGAAAGTTCCTGCGAAGGTTGTAGCGCAGTTTGGCCGCGCATGAACATACCAGCCGTTATCTTACGCGCGGTTGACGGCTGGACCCGCTGTGCCAACTGGCGCCGCATCGGCGCTGCTAAAGCGCCTGTCCAGGGGCGCAGACGCGGCCGCCTGAGTTGGGTTCCCCATCCTGGCGCGCCGCAGGGAGTCTACCACGGCGGTTCGTCAAGTGGCCGAACCCGAAGCGCGACAGAGAGCTAGGCGGCGCTTGAGGATTGCAGCTGGATATAGTTTTCGAGCCCCATTCGCCCGATTTGATCGAGCTGGATTTCGATAAAATCGATGTGCTCCTCCTCGTCTTCAAGAATCTCG
>DASXNP010000126.1:0-5137 GCA_036494985.1 Binataceae bacterium (SeqCode) | reverse complement strand
GCCGTGTAGGTGGTGTCGCAATCGTAGAAGCGCAGATCGTAATCATCGCTGGTGATCGGACGGAAGACGTTGTTCCATGCAATCTTGCTTGCCACATCAGGATCGTTCGCATCGATCATTGGGAACGGCTGCCCTGCGACGTAGCCGATCACGGTGCGATGATCGGGTGACAGCCGCACCTGCCCCGAGTACTTCTCGGTGGCGTCCTTATACGGCGGTGGCCAATCCACCCGCTGCGTCGGCACAATCTTCATCGACATGTTGTGCAGGACTTTGTAGTAAACACCCGGTGCGACCAGATCTTTGACCTTGCTCGCGTTCTCGGCCGTGATCATGTCACCCGGTTTGACCTGAGCGCGTGCCGCGCCGGTCGTCATTGACACCGCGATTGTCGCTACTGCAAGTAGCGAAACCGCGCCCCTAAGTTTCTTTCGCATTTCTTCTCTCCCAGTACGTTTTGCGGCACGCTTCGGGCTTCCCTTGAAGCTTGAGCGGCGCGCGCTGTTGATCAGGTTAGACGATGCAACTCGCCGAAATAGACAAGTATTTCAGATAAGAATGTCTTTAACGCAAATTATGTCGTGATTATGGGCAGATTAGTGACATACGTTTAGAAATACAGCCCAAGGTTCAGAGAATTGGACCCGCATGGGACGACCTTCATCGTACAGTCCCGATCTCGATTACCATCCGAGCGGCCGCTGACATTGTCGCGGCTAGAATCGAGTCCGAATTGATTTCTATTTCACCGATGCGAGAACGCTCTTGCATTGTGTCAGCTAATGTCTCGTAGTAGCACGCCTAACATAATCTGAAGAATTTCGCGGCCTTATTCCCTCCGCGGAGCGGCCCATGGTTAGACGAAATCCAAAGCGTGCGGTAGGCGATCCAGACTTGTGTATTTCGCGGCCTGGTTGGTAGACGGCAGAGTTCGGAATCTCAGTAACCGTCAGTCGACATCGAACCTTCGCCCGGCCTTATCCGACCACGGCTTCGCGTCGGCCGGAAAATCTAGATCAAGAGTTCCGCAATCTGAATCCCATTAAGCGCGGCACCCTTGCGTAACTGATCGCCGACCACCCAGAAATTAATGGCGTGGCGATCCGATATGTCTTCGCGGACCCGCCCAACGAAACAATCGTCCTGACCCTCGACCAGCAGCGGCATCGGATAGCGGTTTTGGCCGGGATCGTCCCACAGCCGGAGGCCGGGAAAGCGCGCGAACGCTTCGCGCGCTGCGCTTGCGCTGATCGGTTTTTCAGTCTCCGCATTCACCGATATCGAATGAGCCGTGAAGACCGGCACCCGCACCGTGGTCGGCGAAATCGGCAGATCGGGCAATTCGAGAATCTTGCGCACCTCGCGCACTAGCTTCAGCTCCTCGCCGGTGTAGCCGCCTTCGCCGAACTTATCGATATGCGGGATCACATTGAAGGCGATCTGATGCTGAAAGACCTTCGCTTCGTGTCGCTCGCCGCGACTCCAGGCCATGGTCTGTGCGCGGAGTTCCTCGACGCCATTTACACCCGCACCCGAGACCGCTTGAAAACTGGTCGCGATCACGCGTCGCAAACGGCCGACGTCATGAAGCGGTTTGAGCGGCATTACGGTTACGATCGTGGTGCAGTTGGGGCAGGAGATTATTCCCTTATGCTCCTTCGCACGCGCGCCGTTGATCTCAGGAACCACCAACGGCACCTGAGGATCCATCCGCCATGCGTTGGACTTGTCGACCACAATCGCACCCGCTTTGACCGCGTGCGGGGCGAATTCCTTGGATTGTGCTGTGCCCGCGGAAAACAGCGCGAAGTCGATTCCTTTGAAACAGCCACCGGCGAGCTTCTCGACCGTGACCGACGTGCTCTTAAACCCCACCTTCTTACCGGTTGATCGCTCCGAAGCGAATGCGCGCAATTCGGCCACTGGGAAGGCGCGCTCTTCCAGTAGCCTCAATGTGGTCTGGCCGACTGCCCCGGTCGCCCCAACCACGGCGATTTTGAATCCCGATCCCATTACCTCGATTTCTCCATTCGCCGGCGACCGTCTCACCGATCCGACTAAAGACTATCGGCACGCTCGATGGGCGTCCATATCACCAGCGTCTACGCTATTGAACCCGTAGAATTGGGAGCCCACCCCTGGCAATTGCCGGGCGCCTCACTAGCCAAGACCGATCCCGGAGCCTCCCGAAATCGCAAAGACTCCCGATTGATCTGCTGCGCTCCATCGCGCGTCATGGCTTGGCGATCGATCGACTGCCTCGTCATCACGCCGTCCGCTCCCGGCGACATACAACCCGGCCGGGTCAAAAGGAAATCAGTCGCGATTGATCCGCCTCATTCGGTGAAATCGAAGTGCCTCGAAACGCCCACGATGCCATAGATATGCAAAACGCCGTATCCGCCCTGCAGGTCGACTTCAAGGTGCCATCGTCGGATCAACGCACCGAGGTCGAGTCCTCCCTCCCCCTTTACTCCGGCGGTCTGCCCTCCACCCCAAATCTGACCCCCCGCGCCCGCCACAAACAACAGTTCAGCGCTCGAGAGCGCCACGGCGCGAAAGTCCACACTGCCGCCGGTCTTGCCGTTGTTGTAATAGTGGCTGCCGGTGAACGAGACATTGACCGGATGCGTGCTGTGCAGGCCCATCCAGCTCGAGAAGTCTCCATCGACCACGGGTGCGTTGCTATCACCGAAATCATGGCCGCCGAAGATTCTTAGCGTGGTGCCTTCGATCGGCCGCAAATCGATCCCGCCCTCGCCCCGCCCGAAATTGAATTGCTGGCCGCTGCGGACCGGGTCAATCGGCGTGTCGTACCCGTCGCCGTTGTAAACTTGGTAGGCAATAATTCGCCCAACCACGCCGATCGTTCTAGTGATGGTCTGCCCCAATTCGACGCTTTCGTGTGTCGCACCGTACTGGTCGCTTCCAAAGCCGCTGGCCAAAAGCGTAGCGCCAAAATGCCCGGGCGTCTGAAGCTGGTAGTAGTCGCCGACTGGGCGAATCTGCGCCTGAGCCGACCCTGAATCGAGAAGCAGCGAAGCCCAGACCGCGGCGCACAATCCCATCGCAACGGCCGCTGGCCTCACGAATCGAAAGCCGATCATGTAGTTGCCCGTCTCGGGCACCATCAGTGATACCCGGGTCCTCCCATCTCTTCGATCCCGAGCGGCCCCGGCGAACTTGGCGGCTCTTCGCAAGGCACAGTTGTTTCGTAGCCCGCCTTCACTGTCACCGGCGCGGCGCTGGGATTGGTGGGATTAAACACCTCCACAATTCCTTCAAACACTCCCACGTCCGTGTAACGCAGACACTTCGGAAAGCCTGGGCAAGGGGTGCCCTCGATAAAGGCGGTGTCGAATTTGGTCCCGCGCACGCCTGCGATCGCGTTGGGCGTGTGAATCTCGAAACTCCCGATGGTTCCGCGCAGTGCCGTCGCGACGGCCGAGCGAAGGTGACCGCTCAACAAGCCGATCACCGATGGCGCACCGGCGGCAGCGCCGACTATATGGTCGATTGTCATCGTGCTCGACTCGCCCAGGGTCAAGGTACTCCCGTCGCGCAGCCTCAACGTAGCCTCAGCCTTCGTCGCGGTGATAATCTTGTCGCCTACCTCGACCGCCGTCCCAACCGCGATCGTCAAAGTCTGCACGCCTCGAATCAGTTGTGCGCTTCCTTTTATGCCGGTGATCGAACCCGCCGCCATCTGCGCGAACGCGAGGTTTCGAAAACAAACGCTGCCACAAAACGCTACGATCAGTTCCGCAACCATCGCGACGCCTGCGCTCGCTCCCGGTTTTCTGAGCATCGCCTATCTTCTCGCAACGATCGGTCGCGGCGGCGCAACCTCCCGCGGTTCGAGATTGCCCGAGAGCGCGGGCCTCGGTGTTGACGCACGCTCGGACGGCGCGTCACCCTTCGGCGTTAAATGCAATCCCCTGAGCACGAGCATCGGGGCAGTTGAGCCCGCCTCGGGCTCTTGGCCGGACCGAGATCGACGACCATCAGACACGCGCCGAGCTCAGCGGAGGCTGACTGCCTGCGCGGCAGTTCGAGATTCTTCTCAACGCCGAAATGATGAAAAACACCGACCGCCAGCATCAGAGCATAGCCGCTGCCCAAATCGCGATTGAAAGATAAGTCTGGCTGAAACCCAACGCGATCATGCATTCCCCGCTGATCCGCGTCATCCGGCGGCGCAGGGTCGGGACGAGCGTGACCGGCCATTCAATCGAGATCAGCTTTGAATCGGGGAGCCTTTGCAGCATCTCAAATCCCTGCAGGCCCGCCATCCGCTTACAGGTGTCGAAGAATTCGCCGTCGCAGCCCCAGCGTCTCGCCCGCGGCCAGATCGCCAAGGGCCGAGATGAAGTGGGCCCACATAGATCATCGGTGGCCTCCGTCCCTGCTTCGCGCGACCAATGAATACGCCGCGACCGGCAGAGGCGTATCCGACCTAGCACGATTGTGCCGATCCGACCTTGCCAAAGCGGCCGTCGAACGCGGAAGCTTCTTCACCAGCAGTCATCACACCGTTGAGCAGCGGGAAATAACGTCCATTCGCCATCGCGGAGGACCGCATCGGATACGCCTTGCCCAGGGCATCCGCCCTCGCCCCGCCGCGAGCTCCCGTCCGCCCTATTGCTGCCCTTTTGCGATAAGCCCGAAGCGGTCAAGGTCGACTCCCCTTCAAGCGCCGTGCTCTGCGCATACTTCTTTAGTGGCCCCCTTTGTGTTGCACGTCATGTTCAATTTTTTGGTCACCCGCCCCTCGCCTCTTTTGTTCCAGCCAGCCAATCGGTCCTGAATTTAACCGCGCCATCGCACCTTTTGCTTGACAGTCAAACTCTTCGAGCAGAGCACCTCCGCCGAGCAAGGCACCTTGATAACCTGTGGCCAGATCGCGAACCTCAGGGCCGAGGGTTCGCGCGCCTGCCTGCTCCTATTCTCGCGACGAGCCAGTCCTCAACCGTTATGATCATTTGCTCAACGCATTGGCCGAGCCGATGATCGGCGCCTTCGAACAGCTTGATCGTCTTCGGCTCCTGGGCTCGCTCGTAGAGCATCTTTGAAGTCTCGCATGCCAGGATGGTGTCGGCGGTCCCATGTATCAAGAGCAGCTGTCGCGGCGCGAGCT
>DASXNP010000125.1:0-3979 GCA_036494985.1 Binataceae bacterium (SeqCode) | reverse complement strand
GATTGAAAATTCCCTTGACCGGTCGACCCGCGGCGAATTCAAGGTTGGTTTCGACCACGTCGCCAACAAAAATGAAATCTCTTCGCTGCTCGCCGTTCGCATAACCATCGGTGCCTTCGAAAAGCTTAACCCGGCCGTGCTCCGCGATCTGCTGGCAGATCTGATGGGCCATCGATGACATCTTGCCCTTGTGACTCTCGCGTGGACCGTAAACGTTAAAGTATCGAAACCCCACCAAGGTGCTCTCGGCCTGATCGAGCACGTTCCTTACGTGATTGTCGAAGGTTAGTTTGGAGAGTCCGTAGAGGTTCAGGGGCTGCTCGTTGCGGGGGTGCTCTTCGAACGCGGCGCTCGATCCATAGACCGCCGCGCTTGACGCATACACGAAGGGAATTCTTCGAGCGAGTGCGAAATTCAGCAACTCCCGCGAAAAAGCAAAATTGTTGTCCATCAAGAATTGCTCGTCGGACTCGGTCGTGTCCGTGCACGCACCTTGATGGAAAATCGCTTCGATCCGGTCGGGCAGCGCAGCGCGCGCGAGCGCGGCACGAAACGCGTCGCGATCCAAATACTCGGCTAGTTTCAGGCTAGCAAGATTTGCCGAGGTTTCGGGGTTCACCCGATCGACAACGATAATGTCGCTCGTGCCGCGCTCGTTCAGCGCGCGGACGAGGTTGCTGCCGATGAAACCCGCGCCCCCGGTAACGATATACATGGCGAGGATTCTAGCGGCCCCTTGGGGGTGAATCGAGGCGCTTTTAGCCGAATCCAGGTTCGGAAGTCGGCGCTACCTCTCCTTGGCGCGAACGCCGCTCTTTGCGATTACGATCTGATCGTGACACTCATCGCCTACCGATTCCGGTTTGGATGCGTGGTACCGTTTTTGCTGTGCCTTCGCGGCGCGCCGTTTGACTCCAATTGCAACTCGCGATGGTCTTCGAAGCTTCGGCGGTCGTCGTGTTCAGCAACGAATCTATGGCCGCCGAGCCGGTCGGTTTACGCTTCGTCCCGGTCCAAGAGCGTGTTCCAGCGACGCGCGGGACGGCCTTCCCATCCGCGCTTGTGATAGGCATAACCCGCGATTAGTGGCACCGCGATGGTCGCTTCGCAAAAGACCATCTGTTCGTACACCGTATCTACCTTGCCCCAACTACTCGCTTCCTTCAGGGTGCTGCTCGAGAGCGCACCGTCGCGCACATCGGCCACCGTGATCTGGATCGCGTATTTGTGCATCGGCACTTCGTCGCCCAGAATTTCCGCCGCGACGACGATGTCCTGCGTGAAGTTCTTCGGCACGCCGCCGCCGATCATGAAAATTCCGGTCTCGCGATTCTTGATCTTGAGCCGCGTCAGTTCGTGGAAATCCTTCGCGCTATCCAGCGACAGCTTGGGGTCTTTGCCGCGCGCTGCTTGATGGGCCACCAGCCCGAACCCCGCCGAACAGTCGCTGAAGGCCGGACAGAAAATCGGAACTTCCTCGCGGTGCGCCTCCATCACGATGCTATCCTTGGTTTTGCAACCGGTCTCCGCCAGATACCTGCCCATCTCCGCGATAAACTCGCGCGACGAATGGGGCCGCGGCTCGAGCCGATCGGCAATCTTGCGGGTCGTTTCGTCGCACACCCGCAACTCATCCTCGTCGATCAACGTGTCGTAAATCCTGTCAATGTGCAGCTCGCGAAGCGTACCGTCGCTCATCCCGGCCTTTAGGTAGTCGGGTCCGATGTAGTGCTTGTAGCCAAGGGCCTCAAAGAAATCCTGGTCCACTATGTTCGCGCCGGTGCTCACGATCGCATCGACCATGCGATAGCGGATCATATCGGCGAAGATCTTCTTTAGTCCGGCGCTGATCAGCGAACCCGCAAGGCACAGTATCACCGCACAGTCTTTGTCTCTCAGCATCCGGTCGTAGATTTCGGCGGCGCGGTGCAAATCGCGAGCGCTGTAAGCCATGTGCGCCATCGCGTCGACCAGCGCCACCACGTTGTTGGATGCCAGGTCGTAGTGTTCGATCGTTTCCCGCAAGAAGTCCTGCTTGGTTGCCATTGCGTTTCCTTCGAAGGGTCTGCGCTCTTAGGATTCGCTTTCGCCGGGGGGATTCGCGCCAAAAGCCTCCCAAGGTTGATTCATCGGGGGGCAATCCTCAAGTCCTGAAAACCCCCGCTTTGCGGTGCCCTGGCGAATTCATCACCGTGCAACGATCTCACCGTAACCCAGGTACCACAGACCGAAATACGTGATGGCCAGACCCAGCATCGCGACAAACGCGACCCGATCCCCGAATCGGATCGGATAGTCAATGAAGCTCGTGGGTTTTTCGTTCAGTCCGAAACCGCGTGCTTCAAGCGCCACCGCCATGTTGTTGGCCTTACGCAGCGCACCCATGAACACCGGCACCATCACCGGCACGTAGCGCTGGATGCGCTCAAAAATATTGCCGCGGTTGAAATCATGGCCGCGCAAGCTTTGCGCCTGAACCACCGTGATCGCCGAATCGATAAAGAGCGGGACCAGCCGAAACGCCAACGTGATCGCGAAACCCGCGCGATACGGCACGCCTAGGCGCGACAACCCGACGGTGAATTCTTCGACTTTGGTGGTGGAAAGAAAAAGCACTGAAGTGGCAAGCAGCTCGGCGAGTTTCAACCCGCGCCCGAACCCAAATATGAGCGCGCTGCCGCTTAGATAGAATGGCCCGAATCGTGCGATCGGCGTGCCGCGTCGGTAGAACACCATCCACGCCAGCGTGGTGCTGGTGACAATCAGGATGAACAACCATCGCAGTCGATAGAAGTTCGGCCATGAACCGGTCCATTGCGCCATCGCCAACAGCAGTATCCCAAGCGGCAACAGCGCAAACGGATGATCAACCCAATAGACTGACCAAAACATCACGAAAATCGCGAATACCTTAACCGTCGGGTGAAGCCGGTGAATGAAGGTGTCGCGGTCGAGATATAGGTATATCGCCAAGGGCCGGTCCTACCTCGCGGCCGCGAAAAATCCGACCATCTCGTCCATACTCAATGCAGTGATCCCGAACCGGCGACCGAGCGCGGTAATCTCCGGCATCTTGAACGACGACGACGCGAGCAGGTCTTCGCGCCCAAAGAAGCTTCGCACCCCTCCGTCGAAAACCTTCCGCCCCGATTTCATCAGCACCACGCGGCGGGCATACTCTGCCACCAGCCACGGCGTATGGCTGATGATCACGATTGCGGTTCCCGCGCGATTGAGCTCCGTAATCATCGACATCATGCGCCGTTGCTCACGCCAGTCCAGGCCGGTGGTGGGCTCATCAAGGATCAAAAGTTGAGGACGGAGCGCAAGAACGCTAGCAACCGCCAGCCGCTGCCGTTCGCCCTTACCCAGTAGAAACGGATCGCGGCTGCGCTGGTCGGCCAACCCGACCGCCGTCAACACTTCGAGGCAGCGCCGCTCGACCTCCTCGCGCTGCAAGCCGAAGTTATGCGGCCCGAAGGCGACTTCTTCTTCCACGGTCGCTGAGAAAATCTGATGGTCCGGGTTTTGGAAGACGTAGCCGGCGAAACCGGCGCTCTCGGCGGGCGGCAGCGCTGCGCGGTCCTTCCCGTTGATTCGAATCGCTCCAGAGGTCGGTTGATACAACCCTACGATGTGTTTTGCCAAGGTCGTTTTGCCGGACCCGTTGTGTCCAACTATCGCCACAAACTCGCCGGCCGCGATCGCCAGACTCACGTCGCTCAGCACCGGCGGACCGTCGGGATAGCTGTAGCTGAGGCGATCGACCTCGACTAGCACCGCTCCACTCTCAGCCCAACGCCGCTCGACCGCGTCGCTGGTAGTCGAACGCGCCTGGTCAAAGCGGTAACGGGTGCGAAGAATCTGTTCGGCTTCATCGACGCTGCGCGCATAACCGCTTAGCCCCAGTTGCGCAAACAGCCGCGAAAAATCGGGCTGGTGCACTCCACAGTCTTCGAGTAGGTCGAGCCGCGGCAAA
>DASXNP010000124.1:0-1822 GCA_036494985.1 Binataceae bacterium (SeqCode) | reverse complement strand
CGTAGAAGGAGTAGATGTTCCTACGGTGGTGGTCTCAGCGGGTTTAATTTCCTGGCGTAGGGTGGTGGTATCAAGTTCTGTTTTGATGCGGGCCATGTGCGTGAGCGTATCGCTCTTGGAGTCCAGGTGAATGGCGGGAAGGCCGGTGGGACCAAACATTTCCGAGGCGGACTGGCGCTCCTGTTCGGCTTCCGGTTGTTTGCCGGATTTATCGAGCGCATAGACCAGGAGGGCGCGATCCTCGGGATTGTCTGGCTCGCGCTCGGTCGCTTCGCGAAAATACTCAGCAGCATTGGCCGGATCGTTGGCCTGCAAGGCGAGCAGACCTAGATTGACCGGATAGTCGTCTTCATCGGGATCGAGATCGGCGGCGCGCTGCAGGTCGGTTTGCGCGCCGGTGGCGTCGCCGAGGCGGGCTTTCGCGAGTGCTAAATTATTGAGAATTTCGGGAAGGTCGCCGCCGGCAACGGCGCTGGCGCTGCCGTGTTCGGCGGAACCGCTTTCGCGGAGGGATTCGCGAAGCGAAGTGAAAACTTCTTGCGCGAGGTCTGGCTGGCTGAGGAGCAGCCGGCACACGCCGACAGCGAACACGGATTCGGCGTAACGATCGTGCTGCTTGGGAATTCTTGCGTACCACGGGAGCGCGGAGTTGCAATCGCGGCGTGAAAAGTAGACTTCGCCAAGCCAGAAATCCGGTTCCGGCCAGGAGGGCTCGAGGCGCGCGGCGTCTTTGAATTCGCGGATGCGGACTTCGTCTTCGCTGGCGAGCAGGCCGCGCACGTAATGTTCAAAGGCGTCTAGGCGCAAGGCGCGCTGCTTTTTGGCAAACTCGACAAGACTCAGCGGATACGAACGGTCGTTGCTGGAGAGGCTGCGCCACGCCAGGTGCGTTTGCAGGTCCATCAAGGAATCCAGCGGACCGGTCTCCGTGGTGGCAGGCAAAAGCGCGGGGGGATTCACGCGAAGAATGCGGGATTCGACGGTGAGTTTGGAACCGTCGGAGGTGAAACTGCCGAAGACGACGTAATCCACGTCGAGATCTTCCGCGATACGCAGCATGGTCGCGCGGCTGAGCTTTGCGGCGGGCGGAAGTCCGTAACGATCGAGTTCGTTGATGCGGCCAGTGTGGGAGTAGACGGCTTCGCCTGCGGCGGACAGACGGAGGATGGTTAGTTCTTCGAGACCTTCGCCGAGCCAATCGAGGCGCGGGGAGGCGCCGGCGTTTTCGAAGGGGAAGACGAGGTAGATTTGGGAGCCGATGGGGTTGGAGGCACGGTGGGTGGATTGTTGGGCGCGGGCGGAGGATGGGTGCAGGAATACGAGAGTGGCTAAGATTAATGCGGATATTCGAATCGGGACATGGGAGACCATGTGGTTGCATTGTAACAGAGGATAACTAAAACCTCAGGAGTTACACAGAGAACGCGGAGAGCACAGAGAAAGGCGCAAATTAAAAACCGCACTCACGTGTTTTGTGAGTGCGGTTTGGAAAACGGCTGCCGCCCTGAAGGACGGCGCTACAACAGCCGCTACGAAACCAGCAACACGATTAGTGTTGTTGGTCGAGGGCAGCGTTGCGGTAATGGACGGTGCCGTCGGTAGGTTTGGGAGCCAGGGCTTCCTGCACCGCGGGAACTTTTAAGTAGGCCGCGAAGACAGGATCAGACTTGGCGGCTTCGAGTGCGGTGAAGCCTTCGTCTTTGGCTTTGCGGAGGTAGATGATGCAGCGCTCGAGATTCCCGGCCTCTGCGAAGGACTTGGCGAGCAAGAAGTAGAAGCGGCCGCGATCGTCGACGGAACGATCCTGGAGGATTGAGCCGGT
>DASXNP010000123.1:0-1668 GCA_036494985.1 Binataceae bacterium (SeqCode) | reverse complement strand
CCGCCGCCTCCGCCCCCTCCGCCGGTCAGGGAGAAGTTGGTACTGCGGGGCATCAATTTCGATTTCGACAAGTACAACATCAAACCCGAGTTTGAACCGGTACTCGATGAAGCTGTGTCAACTTTGCAGGCCAAGCCGAATGTCAGGATCAACGTCAATGGCCATACCGACAGCGTCGGCACCGTGGAGTACAACCTCAAGTTGTCCGATCGGCGGGCCAACTCGGTAGTCAACTACCTCACCAGCAAGGGAATTGCCTCCGACCGCCTGGTTCCGCAGGGCTTCGGCCTCTCGCAGCCTATAGCCAGCAACGCCACCGCCGAGGGCCGCGCGCAGAATCGCCGCGTCGAACTGGTCCCGATTGAGTAACGTTGCACAGCGCTATCAGGAACCAGGGAGGACGCTCCAGCTTGTGCATGCCCAACACTTGCGTATTCGCCGGAAACGGTCGACTTCCACACTTCTCGACAGACCGATTTCTCGCACCCGTCGGGCACCCTATCCAGTCCACGAGGCGGATGCGCACTAGGCGAGCGGAGTCGGGATTTCAGCGAGCGTTGAGCGTATCATGAGCTAGTGACAATACATCGTCGTTTGCGGGCATGACATCGGAGGAGCTAGGCCCCGAGAGGTGCCTTGTCTTACGGCTTCGAACGTCGCGGCGCAAAGCTCGCGATGCTGCGGTAGCCGAGGTTCTGGGACTTTTGCGCGGTCTACGTGTCCGTCGGGCCACGGGTGGACCCGCTTCCGACATTGCAGGGATTGCCTGGTTAAACGTCGATACCCAAGATCTCGACGCAGCCCTCGGTCGCCTGCACGGATTGGGCTACACGGCGGCAGTCGACTTGGTCACGCCTATCGAGGATGTCAAGAAACGTGAGCGATTAGTCGTCAGGCGATGGCACGGCCAGCAGCTCGCCTTGGTCGGTATCTGGGCAGAGGAGGACGAAGAACTGCGGGCCAACGCCCCAGATCGCCGCAGCTTCCTGCTTGAGTGCGCCGACGGTGTCACAAGGCGAATTGTCGGCTACCGTGGCGGAACCGGCCCGCTTGAACATAGAGCCCTTCCCGTGGAGGATGCACGATTGCTTGTGAATCTCGTGAGCTTCGAAGCCGGCGGCCGATTCCTCGATCCGTTCGCCGGCGCCGGGGCGGTGATCATCGAGGCTCGCTCAAGGGGGTTCACCACGACCAGTCTGGACATCGACCGGGCACTTCGCTTTGGATTGGCCGAACTATCGGGCCACCACGTTGTCGGTGATGCGTCTGCCCTGCCGTTTGCCGACCACTCGTTCGACGCAGTCGGGAGCGAGCCACCGTACCATTGGAGCGCGGTTGAGCTGGTCAAGGCATCTATCCGCGAAGCTGCGAGGGTAATTCGGCATGGCGCCCGTATCGCCTTCCTGGTGACCTCCAAACAAGCTACGCCCGTTCGCGAAGCTGGCGAACGCGCGGGATTGATCCTCGAACTCGAAGCTGCGGTCGACCGCAAGGGCACTGAAGTCTCATGCTTCTGCTGGATTGGTCCCTGACGTACTCAAGCAGGGGTAGGTCGGTGTAAGCGCACGGTGTTCAGTCATAGTCTGATTTAGCGGCTCCTTTGGATAGGGCCCGCCAGCTATTCGGCTCACAGTATAGCGGGAGCTCGATGTAGCATCCTTAGGTCGG
>DASXNP010000122.1:0-1808 GCA_036494985.1 Binataceae bacterium (SeqCode) | reverse complement strand
GGCCAATCCCACTACGATTCGCAATGCGATCAGGGCGGCGGCAAATGAGCAAGCGATCCAAAGAGTCAACCACGACATAATTGACGCGCTCGCCAGAATTCCGGTAACCGGGGTGAGCAAACCACCGGAAGGCAAGGGATTGAAGGCGATGTTCGCGCGGATGCGCGAGCGGTTGCATCGGCATCCGAAGGACCCCGAGGCGGCGAGGAAGGGCGAACTCGATTCGCGCAAGCCGGAAGCTGAAAAAGAGATCGACTCTGAGACCGAAGCCAAGCCGCACGTCGAAATCGCGACGCCGACCATATCGCTCAATGGAGTCGCTGCCCGTCCAGAGACTTTTTCCAACCGAGCGGAGTCATCAGAGCATGCGGCGCAAAGACCGGAAGCGCCACCCGATCCGGCTCACAAGCACGACGAGGATTTAAAGGATCGGTAGGCTGCACACCGTGGAACCACGGCTGCGGGTGAGCGCGCCGGTCGGATCGACAGCCGCCAGTCGTCGATTTTTCGAATCAGCAGGAAGGTAAGCGCTTCAAGTGAAATTTGCTTTTTTGTTTCCTGGGCAAGGGTCCCAGAAGGTGGGGATGGGGCACGACCTGGCGCGGGACTTCGAAGCCGCTCGCGCGACGTTTGCCGAGGCAGACCAGACGCTTGGATTTAAGCTCTCGAGGCTGTGCTTTGAGGGACCTGAAGAAGAACTCCGGATTACGGCGAACACCCAACCAGCGATAGTGGCCAGCTCGATTGCGGCGCTCCGAGCCCTCCATTCGGAATACGGCGTGGTTGGGCAGGTTGCCGCGGGTCATAGCCTCGGAGAATACAGCGCACTCGTAGCCGCAGGGTCCATACGGCTCGCTGATGCAATACGGGTGGTTCGTGAACGAGGACGGTTGATGCAGGAAGCGTGTCCAGCGGGAAAGGGGTCGATGGCGGCGCTGATCGGCTTGGAGCTGAGCTCGATTCAAGAGATTTGCGCCGAAGCGTCGCGTAGCGGCGAGATCGCCGTGCCGGCAAACCTTAACGCGCCGGGGCAGATTGTGATCGCGGGACATGTCGGCGCGGTGCAGCGGGCGATCAAACTGGCCCAGGATCGCGGCAGCCGGATGTCAGTCGAATTGAACGTGAGCGCCCCGTTTCATTGTCCGCTGATGCAGCCGGCGCGCGAGGCCATGAAACCGATCCTGGAAAGCCTCGAAGTTAGCGAGCCGAGATTCCCCGTGATCGCCAATGTTAGCGCAGAGGTTAATCGCGATCGCTCGCGAGTGGTGCCGCTGCTCTTGGAGCAAATAACGGCAGCGGTTAGATGGGAGGAATCGATGGTGCGGCTGGGTTCGATGGGAGTCGACAGTGCGATCGAGTTTGGCTCCGGGCGCGTGTTGGCCGGACTAATGCGACGGATCAACAAGGGTCTGAGGGTTCATGCGGCCGAAGACCAGGCCACAATCAGGGCGATCGGGAAACTGATCAGTGCGCCGGCCGGGCAGCAAACCTTGGGTCCCGAGCGAGATTAAACCGACTAGCCGCAAAGCGCTCGGCGCTCGAAGCCGTCCTGATTCGCTCCTTCGCCGGTGGCTAGTCTAGGGGGAAACTTGCCTGTAGGGGTTCAAGTCCCCTATGCTTGCGGCTTGCGTTGCCGGGAGCGAGACGGTCTGAATATCCGCAACGGTCCGAAGGCCGCCGACGGACCGTTGGGCGCGGCTGCCAAGGTTGACAAAATTCGGGCTGCGCTAGCACGAGGAGGGACCAAATGGCCGCAGATGTAGAGAAGAAGGTCAAAGAAATAATCAGCGAACAACTCGGCGTGGCAG
>DASXNP010000121.1:0-2551 GCA_036494985.1 Binataceae bacterium (SeqCode) | reverse complement strand
TGCACGCTCTGCGGCAGCTCGCGGAACTGCTGATAGGTAAGCCGAATCGGCTCCTCGACTTGTCCGACGATCCGAAAATCCCATTTTGCCGGGTCAAATCTAGGCGTCGGACCATAACTCAGCACCGGAAACTTGTCGGTCAGGAACTGTCCCGGCGGAACTCGATCTGCGGTCGACGTCTGGCCGCGCCAAATCTTCGCCATGTTCGCTTCTAAACTACCCAAGCTCGGCTGATGACGAAAGCCTCGCGTCCGTTTCACTTGATTGCTGCGATCACCGCTTCGGTCATCTGCCCGGTGGTTGCCCGGCCTCCGATGTCGCCGGTGAGCACTTTACCCAGCCGCAGCACCGACCCGACCGCGCGGCGAATCTTCTGAGCCGCTCGGCGATGTCCAACGTACTCGAGCAGCATCGCCGACGACAGGATGAGCGCGATCGGATTGGCAACCCCCCGCCCCGCTATATCCGGCGCGGTCCCGTGCACCGCTTCGAAGATCGCGCCGCGATCGCCGTAGTTGGCACCAGGCACCACGCCCAGCCCGCCCACCAGTCCCGCGCACAAGTCCGACACGATGTCGCCGTAGAGATTCTCCAACAGCAACACATCAAACGCCGCCGGATCCATCACCAGCCGCATGCACGCCGCATCGACGATTTGCTCCTGGTACGCAATCTCGGGGTAAAGCTTGGCCACCTCGCGCGCACACTTCAAAAACAATCCGTCGGACAGCTTCATAATGTTGGCCTTGTGGATCGCCGTAACCGACTGCCGCCCCTGCTTGCGTGCAAACTCGAAGGCGAACTTTGCGATCCGTTTGGAGGCCCGCGCCGTAATTACCTTGATACTTTCCACCACGCCCGGCGTTACCTGATGCTCCAGCCCGGTGTAGAGGTCCTCGGTATTCTCACGCACCACGATCAGGTTTACGTTGTGAAACGGCGTATGGACGCCTTCAAAGCTGTGGACCGGGCGGATACTCGCGTATAGATCAAAGTTCTTGCGCAGGTAGACGTTGATCGATCGGAACCCCACTGCGACCCGCGTCTCCAGTGGCCCCTTGAGCGCGATCCGCGTTCGCTTCAGAGATCTGATGAGACCCTCCGGAACCGGATCGCCATACTCGCGAAAAGCGGCCGCGCCGGCCAATTGCCGGTCCCACTCGATCTTGATTCCCACCGCGTCAATTACCCGCAGCGCAGCCTCTGTCACCTCGGGGCCGATCCCATCGCCCGGAATCAGCGTAACGCTAGTTGTCGATCGATCGTGTCCCTGGCGGTTGCGTCGCACCACCACACGCGCGTGCGGCTTGGGTTCCGAAGTCTTTTGCACCCTGTCCAGGTTTCTTTGCTCCGCCGCCGCTCAATCTCTCAGCGCGACCATCAGGTCCGCGACGTTGGTCCCGGTCGGCCCGCACTGGAACAGATCGCCGATAGAATCAAATAGCGCGTAGGCATTATTTCTCTTCAGAGACTCTGCCGCGTCAAACCCCGCCGCCTTCGCCCTTTGGACCGTGTCGCTGAACGCAAACGCGCCCGCCGCATCGGTCGGCCCGTCGACTCCGTCTGTTCCAGCGACCAGCACGGCGATGTCTCCCTTGGAGCGCAGTCGATCCAGTTGCAATGCGATCGCCAAAGCGCTCTGCTGCGCCCTTCCTCCGCGTCCCGGACCCTGCACAATTACGGTTGTCTCACCACCGCCGATTACGCAGCGGCGCAAACCTCCCGCCATCGCGTGCAACTCGCCTGCGATCTTGACGCCCCAGGCTTCCGCATCGCCGTCGAGCTCCGGTCCGGTCTGCACCTGGTAGCCGGTCTCGGAGGCGGCTCTTAGCGCGGCTTCGAGCGCGGTTCGATTGTCACCGACGATCGCGTTCGTCACTCGTGCGAGGATTTGGTCGCCCGCCTTCGGGGTCTGTGCGATCTTCCCCGCTGCCCCTCGATCCAGATGGTCCCTGATTCGTTCTGGCGTTCGCCCCCAGATCTGGAGTCGCTTCAGAACATTGCGCGCCTCGCAATAGGTACTTAAATCCAGCGACGTCAATCCCGATCCGATCGTTGCCGGGTCGTTGCCGCGGACATCCGAGAGGATCAGCCCGATTACGGTTGCGCCGCCGCAATGCTCGAGTAGCCGTCCGCCCTTAAGCGCAGAAATGTGCTTGCGCACGATATTGAAATCCCCAATCGGCGCCCCCGCTCGCAGCAGTAAATCGTTCGCCGCAATCTTGTCCGCCAGCGTGATTTCCTTCGCCGGCAGCGCGCACAAGGCCGAAGCTCCTCCGCTGAGGGCGACGATCACCAGGTCATCGGGCTTCGCGCTCTCCAGCATTGCTAGCGCAGCCCGCGCGGAGCTCTGCGACGACTCGCCGGGCAGCGGATGGTCCCCTCGCATAGGTCGAATCCGGCCGATACTTGAGCGGTCCGCTTCCATATCCTTGGGCGCTACCAAGATTCCCGCCGCGATCCGCGCTCGCAGTCTTTCGTCGAGCGCCCCAGCCATTCCGATCGACGCCTTGCCGATTGCTAGGATGAAAATTCTGCCCGCGGTTTCGAT
>DASXNP010000120.1:0-1532 GCA_036494985.1 Binataceae bacterium (SeqCode) | reverse complement strand
CGAAGATGTCGCGAGCTGTGCCGCGACCGCGTGGTCGAGGAGATAAAGCGACGCAAGGGAACATCGACCGCCAAACACTTGAAGCTAGTGCTCAGCGCGATTGACGAGCGAGCTGTGAAGGATGAATAGCAGCGGCCACGGTGCCAAGCTGTCGCGCCGGTTACCGCTGACCTATATGTGTCACCGGTGACCCATAACATCCGAGTAATTGTGGCTATAGTCATCGCGCTCATGATCTGCGGGCTTGTGATTTTTGTTTTTCATTCACAAGGGGAATGGTTGCGTTAGGCCGCCTATGCGTAGGAAAGTGTACACCATAGAAGATCCGAAGCACGCGGCTGCGTTCCGAAAGGCCGCACGCAAACTCGGTGCCGATCCCGGCGAAGAACAGTTTCAAGCGGTTCTGCGCATAGTCGGGAAGCACAACCCAAAACCCCGGCCCAAGAAGAAAAAATCAGATTAATTCCTATCCGAATTCGGGTCGCCGGCGCGACGGATCGCGGCGAACATCGCTAAGCTGCCGGAATTGCTGCAGCGCCGGCCAAGCTGGGGGACCGCGTAAACCGCATTGCCAGTGAGTGCTAGCCCGCTTAACGTTTTCGCATGAAAGCAAAACCCAAGCGAGTTGCGATCACGCTCGGCGCGTCATTCCTGAAGAGCGTGGACGAGTGGCGCCGCAAACAACGCGATCGTCCGTCGAGGGCGGTCGCCATTCGCCGGCTCGCGGAGCGAGGCGGTCTTGCTAATAGCATTATCCCGCGTCGGCGTAGCAAAGGAAGCAGGCTCAAAGCAGCCGAGATGGCAGGCCAGGAAATCGACCGCCTCGGCGATCAGGCCACGACCAACGAGGAACGCGCGCGGCGAAAGCGCCAGCTCATCAAGGGCCCGCGAGAATTCCGCGGCGTACGCGCCGATTGGTGCAAAAACAAAGGTTGATTTCCGCGATCCCGCCAGTTTGCGAAAGCGCTCTCACTTTACGCTGGGCGGCAGTCATGCGCGATAACCCCGTGGCGACATCGATCACGAATTTAGCCGCTTGGCTGAAGTCCATAGAACGTTTAGGGCGGCTCACGGCTCGACCCTGCGGACTTCGCCGTAACGTATGCCCTCTAGCCGCCCACCAATAGGCAGTCGCCGATTTGTGAGCCGAGCGACACGATCAGCAGGAATCGCCCTTAGAACTGCCGCAACGGATCGTCGTGCGCCATCGCTGCCGCCCAAAGTTCCTTCGTTCCGTCTGGCGTGACGACTTCCACCATGGGGATTCCGACATGGACGTTTGCCATAATGCAAATATGCGCGCGATTTCTGTAGGTCACCACCACTACTTTCGTTGCGCTTTGCGCTCCGGATCACTCGTCTCGTGCAAATCTGTCATCGAGACCTCCCGCGTGCTTCATCGTGAAGGATCGCGACGGCCCAGTCGCTCGCATATATCTATTACGAGGAGGGGGTTAACGCACGAGCCGCCGATGAAGGTGAAGTGCTCCAACTGCTCCGCCGAGCAGGACCTTGGCCCCTTGTGCGATAAT